>JAHDEN010000047.1 GCA_020628815.1 Chloroflexota bacterium
TGAGCGACATTTTCCGTGGCTACGGCCCGCTGTTGCGCAACTGGTTTGATGGGGAGGAAGTTCCGGCCATTATCGGCTGGATGGCGGCACAGTCTGGCCCTCCGCCGACAGAGCCGCTCTCTGGTCCGTTTTGCCTCTGGCACCCGATGTACCACGAAAGCGGGATGAAACGGCCGAAAGGTGGCTCGGGCATGCTGACCCAATCGTTGGCAAAAATGGTTGAAGCGCACGGCGGGACCATCATCACCAGCAGTCCGGCCGATAAGATTTTGGTCGAAAACGGCCGGGCAGTAGGGGTGCAATTCACCAACAGCCAAACCGGCATCACCCAAACGGCCACCGCCAAAACAATCGTCTCGGGCGCACACATCCACACCACCATGGCGATGCTGGAGGCGGACGACATGCCGCAACCGCAACGCAATCTGCTCAACAACAGCCGCATCGGCAACGGCTTTGGCATGATCTTGCGCTGCGCCATGGATGAGTTACCCAACTACACCGCAACCAGCACGCCCAAAGGAGTTGCCGGTGAAGAACACACCGCTATGCAGTTCGTTTGCCCATCCCTTGATTATCTCGATGCATCATTTGGGGATTATTTGGCCAAACGGCCGTCTGAAAACCCGGCGCTCATCGCCATGACCTTTTCCACCACCGACCCAACGCTGGCCCCTGAAGGCAAGCACACAATGTTTTTGTGGGGGCAGTATTACCCGTATGAACTGGCATCTAAAGAAAATTGGGACGATATTGCTGAGCAAGAAGCGGAGAAGATGCTCGATACGCTCGGTGCGTATGCCCCTAACGTCAAGTCGGCCGTCATTGACAAGCTGGTAGAAACCCCTCTGTTTTTAGAGCAAGAGCTGGGGCTGCTGCAAGGAAACGTGATGCATTTAGAAATGTCGATCGATCAGATGTTTATGCTGCGGCCGGCTCTAACAGTCTCCCAATATAAAACCCCAATCAAGGGGCTGTACTTAACCGGCGCATCGACCCATCCAGGGGGTGGCATTATGGGCGCGGCCGGCCGTAACGCCGCTCATGTCATTCTGAAAGACGGCCGACGCTGGTTTTAATCCTGATATAAAAGCGGCTCCCCAGTAAAAAAGTCAGCATCCCCGGGCATGTAAAACCGAGCCACCGTATCATCGGCCATCATTTACAAACTAGTTGCAGGTCGATGGTTTTTAGAACAAGAGTTGGGGCGATAACAAGAATTGTGATGCATTTAGAAATTTCGATCGATCAGGCAGCGCTGATTTTCGCAATAATGAATTTGAGCTCAAAAAAAAATTGATACACTAATCACAAATAGGCAGTTGCTAATTGCAACTTAATTTTATTATCAGAAATAAAAAGTAATCTGAATATAAAATCTATATGCATCAAACTTCAAACATAGTAAATCCACAGCATAAATGGGGTCCAAAATTTACAACTTATCAGGATCGATATATTAGATATTGGAGCAATTATATTCAAAATAATGCTATCAACTATCAACAGCTCGCGACAAACAAAAAAAATTGTGATAAAGCTCTGACTCTTCTAGCAAAAAATAAAAAAAGAACATTTGCAAAGATTCTATTCTCATATTGTCGTTTTTTGAGGGAAAATGGACATGTGATTGAAAATCTTTCTCTTCTGGAGAGAATACAAATCGATCAGGATCAAATGGGTGATCAACAAGTTCGAGCAAAATTTCACTACAATCTTGGCGAAATTTTTGCCTTAACCGGAAATCGACTTGCGCACGAAAACTTTGAACAAGCTCAAGTGCTTGCTCAAAGCCTTTCGCTCCCATCCTTAGAATTAGCCGCGCTGTCTGGGTTGGGGCGTACACATTTAATGTTGGATCGTGAGGAACAAGCGATTTCAACTTTGAAAAAAGCGGTTAGACTCGGTCAAAAAAGCAAAGACCATCCAGAGTACTTTACGGCTGCGCGCAACTTATCCAACACGCTCGTCCTTCACGGAAAAGCACACGAAGCTCAAAATTTGTTACTTAATCTATTAAAGCAAGTTTCAATTGATCAACCATCAAAGGAATTAGCTATTGTGTATGATTCTTTGGGAATACTTCATTGTAACATGGGACAAGTTTTGAAAGGCACTGACTATCTTTTGCATTCTCTTCAGGTCGAAAAAAAGCTGGGAACCATAGCAAGATTAGCAAATTGCTATAGCAGCCTCTCCATATCTTATTCTTACCTTTTAGATTTTCAAAAGGCTATTAGGTTCCGGGAGCTTGCTTTAAAAGTAGATAGGCAAAGAGGAAACACTAGTGCTATGCCATCGCACTTCACCAATTACGCCCTTCTTCTATGCGATATGAAACGCTTCGATGAAGCGTATGAGAAAGTCAATTTGGCACTTAAGTTCGCAAGTAAATTAACTCTTGCGAACAAAATTGTTTCAATATTAAGGGTTAAAAGTTCGATCTTGATTGATTTAAATAGATTCGATGAAGCAGAGAAAATACTCAACGAAAATTTTGAGCAAGTCGAATCTGGCCAAAACTATAGTCTAAAAATTTTATACGTTCTACAGTACGGTCGAATTTTTACCAAACAACGAGCTTTTGAGAAAGCCAACGCCCAATTTCGAATCGCGAATAACTACGCCACTGCGAGCAAACTAAACTTTTTTTTACCATTTATCTTTTTACATTGGGGTCTTAACCATATAGCAGCTGGGGATATGCGAAAGGCAAAACTGGCCTTCGAGGAAACTATCAGAATGGGAAAGCTCGTAAATAGCCAAGAGTATATTGCAACAGGGTCTTTTGAACTTGCAAAGATTGCATTAGCAGAAGGCAATCAAAGATTGGCAAATACAGAATCAGAAAAAGCTTTTAATGCTATTCAAGATAAACAAGAAGCACCCATTTGGAAAGAAATCACAGAATGGAGGCGTACTAACCATTTTGTTAAATAAACTTTTTCATCAAACCCAGAAAACTTTATGAAAGTCCAACAATATCGGATAATACAAAAAAAGTTGTTAGAGGATGTAGATAGTAACGTATATCATGCAGCGAATTCTTCCCTACTTCAACGAGTGACGCTTGCCAAAGAGAGTCAATCGATGAAGCAAGCTGTGGCACCGGGCTATTTGTCACATATTGAATTGCATCAAAGTTTGAACCTTCAGCTTCATCGAAACAAGCGAGGGCAACTAGTAGCTCCTGCGAAGGCAAACTTTGCATCTGCCATGATCTTTGCAATATAAATTTGTAGAATCTAGCATATTCGTTCCCAAGATCGACTTGTGATAGCTTTAAATCTTGAATGACTTGCTCTAAAGGCAAGCGGTCTAGCTGGCTCACAACCAATTTAATCGCCAAGGGAGACCCGCCGATCACTTCAACAGCGGACTCCAATTCATTATCTTTAGCTGTAGCAACATGTTGGATGCCTTTCTCCAATGCATCTTGACGAAAGAATTTGAAACTCTCTTCTTTCTGTAAACCCTCTAAGTGAATATGGTAGATATCGTCTGTAAAACGCAGTCGACTTGTCAATATAAAACATTGACCTACAAAGTGCGTTTTAAGCTTAGCGATGAGGGAGGTTTGCGGTTCCTCGGCCGTTTCTAAGTTGTCTAAAATGACGACAATCGAGTTGAGTTCAAAAACATCTTTTATCCTTTCAATCTTTCCCGCCAGATCAAGTTTGCCAATTTCAATAATTCCAAGCTGCAAGCCAATCCCTTGTAAAATAGCTTCAAAATTAAAAGCCTGCACACTTTCACCCTCAGCACTAAAGGGGCTCACTGAATCTTTAGACAATCTGTTGGCCGTTAACCATACTGACTGGCTAAAGAGACCTTGCACCAGACATTGATTAACAATCTCAAGCGAAAGAGCCGTTTTGCCAATACCCCCCATTCCATCGATGCCTACTATTTTGTTCCCTCGGTCCCTTGCAAAGTATTTTAATACCTGATCAAGTTCGATTTGCCGGCCGACTAGCTGATGGAAATTATTTTGGGGTACATACTTTAGAGAGGAAGCGGGTAAAGAAAAAACATCATCCTGATTCGTTTTTTCTTTTTGTCCTGAAACTTCATCAGATTGTTCAATCACAAAACCGGCCGCTTTGAAAAATTGATCATTTTGGAGAGTTTCTAATCCCCCCCGTTGATTAAGCTCCTTGACTAATAAATGAATATCATCAATTTTGTTTGGAATATTTCCTTGACGCCAGTATTCAATTGCCCTGCCCCCATTCCGGCCGAGAGCATATCCAAGTTCATCTTGAACAATACCTATTGAGGAACTATTAGCAAGTTTGATTTTGTAGATAGCTTCAGTTAGCAATTGGGCAAACAAGTTCGGTTTAGGAAGCATAGAACACTCATCTTGTTCATAGGTATTTGTAAAACTCGCAGTCACACTGCGAAAAAATTCAGTACCAAAATGATAACCTCAAAAGAATATCGAGGCACGCTGTTGATGTCTAAAACTCGATTGATTAAAAATTAAAGTTTTCTTTATCACAACGGTACTTAAACTCAGAGCTTTGTGTCTTGAACATAGTCTATGTAACAAATAACTACTTGCTTTAGGAATAGGAAAAAAATATGTTTGCCTTAATATTATTTTGTCGGAAAAATAGCCACTTTTTTTTGGGTGCACTCTTATTAATTATTTTATGGGGGGGGCCTGTAACCCGGACCGTTCAAGGAAAAACCTCCTTAAACGATAGGGAAATGGGTGATGTTTACCGCGCCGATGCTTATGGAAGCAAGCTAGAATTTAATAATGGCTCTTTGGCTCAAGAGGCTGAAACAGCCGATAGGACGCAAACAGGCCTGATGGAAGTCGTGCAGGAAAGTGGCGCGACATTTGTTGGGGTTCCCGCGGGAAAGCCCCAAGCGTATAGTTGGAGTCCAAATAGTAGTCGCGTTGAATATGAAGTTTTTATCCCACAGGCTGGAGAATATCGTTTAGATGCTTGGGTATTGGCACAAACCAATACGTCTGATTCATTCTATATAGGCGTTGATGGGAATGTGGCATCAAGCAATGCTTGGCATTTAGGTCAATCCTCAAATATCGTAAAACGAAGTTTTAGCCACAGCATCCTTAACATGTCCGCAGGGAGTCATACCCTCAAATTCTATCATAGAGAATCTGCGGCTTTGTTGGACCGCTTTGAGTTAGTACCTGTCAACGTGACAGGACCGATTATTACCCCAACATCGAGTGCGCCTAATACACCGATCCCAACTAGCCCCCATGCGACACCTACACCCATCAGCGGAGGGTCGCCCAATGGGGCCTTAGCGCAAGAAGCTGAGACGGCAGATAGGGTGCAAACGAATCTAATGGCGGTTGTACAAGAAAATGGTGCAACGCTTGTTGGTGTTCCAGCGAATGAGTCCTCAGAGTATACATGGACCCAAAATAGTGATCGCATCGAATATCAGGTTTTTATCCCACAGGACGGAGAATATCGTTTAGATGCTTGGGTATTGGCCAAAACCAATACATCTGACTCATTTTATATAGGTGTTGATGGGAATGTGGCATCAAGTAACGCTTGGCATTTAGGTCAATCCTCAAACATTGTAAAACGGAGCTTTAGTCACAGCATCCTTAATATGTCTGCCGGAACTCACACCCTCAAATTCTATCATAGGGAATCTGGGGCTCTGTTGGATCGCTTTGAGTTAGTTTTGGTGAATGGAACTGGACCTATTGCGACTGCAACATCGAGTGCGCCTAATACACCGATCCCAACTAGCCCCCCGGCGACACCTACACCTATCAATGGAGGACCAAGCAATGGGGCCTTAGCACAAGAAGCTGAAACGGCTGACAGGGTGCAAACGGAACTGATGGCGGTTGTGCAAGAAAATGGTGCAACGCTTGTTGGTGTTCCAGCGGATGAGGACCCAGCGTACACATGGAGTCCAAATAGTAATCGTGTTGAGTATGAAGTTTTTATTCCACAGGCTGGAGAATATCGTTTAGATGCTTGGGTATTGGCTAAAACCAATTCGTCTGACTCATTTTATATAGGCGTTGACGGAAATGTGGCATCAAGCAATGCTTGGCATTTTGGTGGCCCGACTCCGCCGGATGCTCCCCGACTAGAAATCATCAAAGGTAGTTTCACACACAATATTCTAAACTTATCTGCCGGGACTCATACTCTCAAATTCTATCATAGAGAATCGGGAGCGTTTTTAGATCGTTTTGAACTAGTGCCTGTAAATGTAACAGGGCCGGTACCGCCGACTGCGACCAATGTCCCGCCAACTGCGACCAACGTGCCGCCAACTGCGACCAATGTCCTGCCAACTGCGACCAACGTGCCGCCGGCTGCAACCAACGTGCCGCCGACTGCGACCAACGTGCCAGCAACTGCGACTAACGTGCCAGCAACTGCGACTAATGTGCCGCCGACTGCGACCAACGTACCGCCGACCGCAACTTACTCACCACCATCAACAGGTGGAGATGAACAACTAGCGCCAACACCCATATGCACTGCTAATTGTGGAGAATGGAGCGTAAAGAAGACTTTTACCGGAGGCGGCGATCTTGGGAAAATCGTCCCGATTCATGCGATCTTGATGGCAAATGGAGACGTAATGACCTATGGGACCCATTTTGGTCCTAGCCCTGATCCCAGAAAATTCCTATCGGTTATCCAAGGGGGATATACGGTATCGATTTATGAGCCCAAGACAGACAAAATTTTCAGTTTTGAGACTCCGCTTACGCCTACGCCAGGTCCGGAAAGTTCTGATCCTGATAATGGATTCGAAACATCGAACATCTTTTGCAGTATTCAGACAACCAACCCCATTAATAGTGATGTTATTATTGCTGGCGGAGATGATGGTGAAAAAGATAACTTCAGTGTGCTTGATAACCCGGGTAGAAATAATGGAACAAACGCCACAAACTTCTACTCAATTTATGATAAAGACGACAACTTTCAGCTTGATAGAGATGGGTCAACTTTTCGCTCTGGAAACAGCATGACATACCCACGCTGGTATGCCACAATGACAACGCTAAGTAATGGCGAAATTTTAATTCAAGGAGGGAGTCAGAACTCTGGGAAGGTGGCTGGGAGTGGTACTCCTCCCAACTTTTCTGCAGTCAACGAGATCTATTCTCCCTATAATTCGCAATGGATTGCAAAAACAGGATCTGCAACTACAAATGGAAATAGACAGATTTTTAAGAATAATGGTTGGTATTACCCCCGTGCATTTGTAGCACCCGATGGGAATGTTTTTGGGATTGCTGAGAAGCAACTTTACGTGACCAGCAAGAGTGGAAATGAAGTTAAAACAATAGAAAACGAAAATTTTAATACCCATGGAGGATTTACATCTACATCTGTCGTATATGATGCCAAGCCAGATGTGATGAGAATTATGCACATAGGTGGGCTATCTTTTCAGGCAGGCAATGCCTATGATTCAACTGGAGGATTTGATCTAACTGAATTGCCAGATATCACCCTTTTGGAGCCAGCTTTTATCGGAACCAATCGGACAACACTTATTAAAGTAAATGGTGATTCAACCAAAATTGATGTTGAAGCTGGACCCAGTATGCGATTTCCCCGTAGCTGGGCCGACTCAACCCTTTTACCCACCGGGCAAATATTGGTGACAGGGGGCAGCTATGCTCGAGAAATACAAATAAAAGCAGAAGCTCCAGCAAGTAAAATACCGTTTAAAGATAGTGATGGCATCGCTTATCATGCGGAGCTTTACACACCAGCAGGTGAAAATGTGAGCAAGGATGAAGAAAGCGGCTTGTACATATCATCAATCTCTGGCAATGAAGGAACATGGCAAACGATGGCACCCTCAGCTGAGCCACGTCTCTACCACTCAACCGCGATCTTACTGCCAGATGGCAGGGTATTTACTGGGGGTGGGGGCTCACCAGGATATTATAATACTCTACAAGATTTTGTAGCTTCATCTGAAAAATATACTGGTGGATGTAGTCGAAAGAAAGAGCAAGCAGTTAATGCCGCTATTGAAGCCGCCAAAACTCTGGCGGAAC
Organism: Chloroflexota bacterium; assembly: GCA_020628815.1. Lineage (GTDB taxonomy): Bacteria > Chloroflexota > Anaerolineae > Promineifilales > Promineifilaceae > WTJY01. Next base: position 8,048 of record JAHDEN010000047.1, read on the forward strand.
AGAAAGGCGAGGATTGGCAAAAAAAATATATCGCTCCTTCTCTTAATTGTGTTAATGAAACAAACTATGAGATTTACTCGCCTTCATACATGAAGGCGAATAAACGGCCGACAATTACCTTGGCAAAAGATCATTTCAATTTAGAAGGCATCCCATTCATTTATAACGCAATTGAGTCGTTCGACCATGTGGGAGAAGGATTAGCACTCGGTGAAAGCAAAATAGCCGCAACTGTAGTATTCCCAAATAACAAGTCGAGTACTGAAAGGCGATTTGCCATGATCAAAACCGGATCAGTTACACACTCTTTTAACAATGAGCAAAGGTATGTCAGACTGTCACACATAGAACCATCGAAGGAAACAGGTCCAGAATATCAATTAATTATTCCAGATCGCAAGACAGCCCCTCCAGGTTACTACATGGTTTTCGCTCTTGAGAAAGTTGGTGGTCAATGGATCCCTTCAGAAGCAGCAATGCTTCAGGTAAAAGCATCTGTCCAAATTCAGATCAAAGGAACAGACAAGTGCTTTGCGATCAATTCAACACCAGATAATGATGAAGGTTATCCTTCGGACGGCAGTGTTGGTCAAGATATTCAAATTTGGGATTGCAATGGAAATGGACCCCAGCAGTTTAAATTTGGAGGAATAACAAAACTTCCAGATGGCACTGCCCATACATCCTTAATAAATCCCTCTAAACAAAGCGTAGAAAGCCCAACCCACAAATGTATAGAGAAAGATGACAGAGATGAAGATTATGACGTAAATGTGGCTCATCTTTGGCACTGCAATGGTGCTGAAGGGCAACAATGGACATTAAAGAAGGTTCATGTTAATGCAATGGGAGAAAATGTATATAAGCTGAAAAAGAAGGACGCGGGAACAATTTATTACAGTTGCGCCACTCCCCTATCTAGCGCGGAAGAGGCAAAAACACCAGAAAATTATGACAATATTGGATTTCTGAATTGCAGCCTTGATAATGAACCATTCCAATTAATTGTATTTAAGTAACAAGATGCTTGCCCATTTCCGGGAAGGGTATTGAAAAGAAGCCAAAAAGCTCGCCGAGAAAAATATATTCTTGGCGAGCTTTTTATTTTCTAACATTTCTTTTTGCCGAAAATGTGCATTGTGCAACGCACAATGGCCCAACAAGTTGGGCTTAGCGGAACATAGTTCCGTGTGTAAGCGAAGCGACAATTGGCAATGTTTAACGGGAAGACATCAGCCCTTCAAATCGCTGATCCTGCCGAATAAAATCAAAATCAGGGTCCCGATGAATCCACTCCGGCCGGATTTGCCCCAAGTTCAAGATTCTACACAAATGTTTGATTTCGCGTTCCTCAGCGGTCACACCTCTCAAATTTAAAATAGTTGGAAATTATTGATATGGTGGGCTTTAAAACTCGCATCTAAATTTTTGGGGATAGTCACCGATTAGTCCCAAAGATAGCGGCAGCCCTTATTTTGTGTAGCCGAAATGTATCTCACCTAATTTTGAGAGACGGATGACATTGGTTTTAAAATCGATGAGACCACTACCTTCTAATCCTGATACAAAAGCGGCTCCCCAGTAAAAAAGTCAGAGTCCCCAGGCATGTAAAACCGAGCCACCGTATCATCGGCCGTCGCTTCCAAGAGCGAAATCGGATAATCGACACGACGCACCTCGGCAGGCACTCCCATCAAATCTAAAATAGTTGGAAAGATATTGATGTGGTGGGCTTCAAAGCCTGTATCTATGTTTTCTGGAACATCGCCGATCAAAGCTAACGGAACCTGCACCTCATATATTGATCGGCCGCAGTGCGGCTCGGGGCTTTCAATTTCACCCAAGTTTTGCCCATGGTCAGATGTATAAATAATCGTGGTGTTTTCAAGCTCTAAAGCTAGGTCGCCTAGCAATGTTTCAAAAAACAGATCGCTGTTCCACAAGATTCCGTTGTCGTAATGGTTGATCATTGCCACATGTTTAGGGGCGATCTCGGCCGGAGGTTGATCAGTCCAGACTTCGGCCGATTCCGGATATGTTTTTTCGTAGGGGAAATGCACACCCGTTTTGTTTAGCACAATAAAATGCCCCGTACCCGCTTGCAAACGCTCTTTAACCATCTGAGCCAAAATCCCATCCGCCTCTTCCAAACCAGGGTAAAGCAAATCGACGCTGTTTACATATTCATCCATGATTATTAGGTCTTCACCGCTTAGGCTGTTCCATAACCTTGGGGATGAGGCGTCTAAATAGTGGGTCGAATACCCCATCGCCTCTGCATAGTGGAAAAGGGTTGGGTTCTTGTAAATACGACGCTCTTTGTCGGGCAAGTGTTGGATCCCCGAGATCAGAGTCGCATTTGCTGCAACACTACATGTGGCGGCCGAAATCGCTTCGGGCCAAAAGACCAGCTGCCCCTGCTGGGCCAATTTGTCTAGCGTAGGCGTCGTTTCACGCTCGTACCCATAAAGGCTCAGATGATCAGCACGAATCGATTCATCGATGATATAGACAATGTTGTTGGTTGGCTTTTCAGGGTGTACATAATCAATTGTTTCACGCTCGGCGGCCGAGTTATCTTGTTGGGTCAAAGCGACCTGAACCAGTGACCGATAAAAAGCTGGGACGGGGAACGTGGCAAAGTTAGGCTCCTGTAGCCGATACGAGAAAAAGCCTGAAAAAACAATTAAGGCACAAATCGTGATCAAGCCACCCTGCTTTTTAGGGGATGGTGCCCGTACAAACAGCAAAAACAACCCATAGATCGTAATGGTGATCAAGGCCAACGGAGAGAAGAAAAGCTTGATACTGTCTAACATCAGCCCGGTTGGAACACTTAAGCTGGTATAAAAATCCTGAACCGAAAAGAATCGATCAAGTGCATTCCAGTAGCCAAACTGTACCAATGAGCCCAGCGAAAAGAGAATAAAATAGAGGATTTTATAGGCTTTGCTTGATGAAAATGTGAGCCAAACGATAAAGGCTGAGATTAGGACTGAAAAGAGAGAGAGCTGACCCGCCAACGGCGTGATATTGGGGCCGATTCCGTTTTTGGTAACCCCTACCCCTTCAAAAAACGCATCGATCCAGAATTGAAAATGGTAGGTAAAAAACAGCACCTCTTCTAGACTAATCTGGATCAGGCAATAAACCAGCGTATAGAAGATGATTTTTTCAGTATAGGTATCTCTTAAAAAAGATTCTAGTCGCTCAAATACATTCATGGTTGCATAAGGTCCAAAAAGCCTTCTGAAATTTATCTAGCAAAAGCTGAATGCATTTTAGCAAACTCCCAACCTATCTATTGTGAAACTTGAGGTTATCTAGCAGACAATAGTCCTTCAAACCCTTGATCTGATCGAATAAAATCAAAATCAGGATCACGATGAATCCACTCCGGCCGAATTTCTCTCAGGTGCAACCCTCGCCTCAACAACTTAACCGCCGCGGGTGCATTCCCCGCAATCGATTCTAAACAGGCCCGATTGTAATAGCTCGTCGCTGGGATCAAATCAGTGGCGATCCGATACGCCTCAGCATATTTATCATCCCATCCCTGTTTACGATACAAGCCTGCCAGCCGCGCATGTGAAATCCCATCGGCCGGATCTAGCTCAATCGCACGATGATACAGAGCCATCGCTTTATCCATATCACGTTGTTCATGGAACACATCGGCCATACCGCCGTAGCCGGTCGCCAAGTTGGAATCAAGCTTAATCGCCCGACGATACGCTTCCATCGCCTTATCAAACTCACCCTGCTCCCGATACACATCTCCCAAAGCCGAATGTGCCTCTGCATGATTGGCGTCTAACAAAATCGCATTTAAAAAGGCCTGTTGCGCCCGTTCATATCGATTGGTGTACAAAAAGGTCCGGCCCAAGTTCAGATAAAGTTCAGCCGTTTTCCAGTTGAAGAGCAACGCCCGCTCATACGCCGCAATCGCATCGTTAAAGCGTTCTTCGCGCACCAACAGGTGGCCCCGTCCCATCTCGGCTTCCCCATATTTACCATCTAAATTACGTGCCTTATCAAAATCACGGATCGCCGCATTCCCATCGAGTAGCTCTAAATTGGCCAAACCACGGCCGGTATAAATAGATGCCATTTGGGTATCATCTGTGGGGACCTCCCGGCTTAAGGCCAATGCCTTTTCAAACAACTGGATCGCGCGTTCCGGCCGGTTTAGACGAGTATAAGAGCGCCCCAACCCATTGTAAAGCTGAGGGTCACTGGGAGAAATTTTAATACCCCGTGCAAATGTCTCAGCCGCCTCTTTTAATTTAGCTTGCTCTAAATAAGCCCAACCTAGGCCGCTCAACGCATCGACTTCGCTGTCGTTATCGACAATCGCTTGCTCAAACGCCATCACAGCAGACCCAAACATCGATCGTTCGCTGTACAGCTGCCCCAACAAACGATGCACATCAGGATGCACTCTCGGCCGCTTGGCCAGTTTTTCTAGAATCTCAATCGCCGGAGAATTATCTTCTTGAGTCGCGTACATCCGCCCTAAACGGAGCAATATCCCCTCATCTTGGGGCGCCAGCATCAACGCCTGCTCATACAGCTCAATCGCACGATCTGCTTGGCCGCGCGATTGGGCCACATCGCCCAACCCGGTAAAAGCGGCCGGTTCATCTGGGTCCACTTCAAGTGCTGTATGGAAAACGGCCAACGCCTCTTCTGGTCGGTTCAGCTTTTCTAAGGCAAAGCCCAATCCAGAAAATGCCCGGGCAAAGTTGGGTGAAATCTGAATCGCTTTCCGGAACAGATCCACCGCATTACTCGCTTCGTTCTCAAGCAAAGCCACATCCCCCAACCCGATATAAACCAGCACACGCTGTTCGGGCGTGCGTAGGGCCATCCGTTCATTCGGCCGTAAATGGGCCCGTTCATTTAGTTCAGTAAGGATCGATTCAGCCTGTTGGAAGGTGTTTTGAGCCTCGGCCGTATCCCCTTCATCTAACCAAGCTCGCCCCAAACCGGTCCAAGCTGGTAGCCATGTCGGGCCCCGCTCTAACGCCTTACGAAACAGCGAAATCGCCTGCTTTGGTTCGCCACCTCTGCGCACAATCTCACCCAAACCGGTCAATGCTTGTGGATGATTGGGGGTCAGCTCCAAGGCCCGCTGGAACGAAACCGCCGCCATCTCTTGATTCCCGTTTTTAGCATAAATCTCGCCCAGGCCGATATGAGCCGGTGCAAATTTATCAACCAAAGACAACGCTTCTCCATACACTTTGGAGGCGGCCGATAGATCCCCCTCATTTTGTTGGATGCGGGCCAGCCCGGACAAAGCAGCAGCCCGATCATCGTTGTTGATTCCAGCCAAAGATAAGGCGGACCGAAACGCTTGTCGTGCTGGTTCCGCGTGACCCAAACAGTCAAACACATCTCCCAGCCCGATCCAGCCTCCCGCTTTGGAGCGATCTAGTTTCAAACCACGCCTAAACGCGGCCGATGCTTCTTCTAATCGGCCCAACTGCTGCAAAACCCGCCCTTTATCAATTTGATGCACCGCAATTTGTGGTTCAAGACGAGACAGTTTATGCAATACTTTTAGCCCGTTTTCCCACTGCTCATCAGCCACATAGGTTCGGGCCAGCTCAGACTGGGCCACAAGATGATTAGGTTCAACCTGAAGCGCATGTTTCAAATAATCCAAAGCTTGGTTCAGATCACCCTGCTGGCGGCTAATGCGCCCTAATCCTGACCAGCTAGCCACATCTTGTGGGTTGCTTTTAACGGCCGTCTCGTATGCGATCTCAGCCTCGCCCATTTGGTTTTGTTGCACCAGCATATCACCCAACCGGCGTTGGGCCTCGCCCCACTCAGGCGAGATGCGAACCGCCTCACGGAACATTTCAAGCGCCTGTAGCCGTTTCCCTTGTCGGATTAGTACTTCCCCAATCCCTTTAAGAGCGCGTGGATTTTCAGGCTGCAACCGCAGCGCCGCTTTCCACCCATCCATACTTTTGTCTAAATCATTTTGGGCCAGCGCAACCTCAGCCAAACCGATATACGCTTCTACCTCATTGGGGGCATCGTCGAGCAACATTTGATAGGTCACACGCGCCTCTTCAAACTGCGAACTCTTCAAGAATTCTTGCCCGAGCGAAAGGGAAATTTGTGGATTGGAGGCTTCTTCGCCATCCAGCTTTTTCGCCTTCTCTAAATATTTCAAAGACTCTTCGTGCTTCGATTCAGCCTGATAGCTCAACCCCATCCCCAAATGTGCCCGCACGTTTTTCGGTTCCAGCTGCATCGCTTTTTCGTAATACCGACGGGCATTATTTAAGTTCCCGTTGCCTCGGCAAGCATCCCCAATTTCAACCAAGATTCCGGCATTGCGCATACCAGACCCCATCGCCTGCTCGAACGCATTTTTAGCCTCTTCCCATTTTTCTTGTTTGAGCCAAACCTGCCCCATACCGCGCCAAGCCTGTGGATTGTAGCTTTTTGTCGCCTGGCTCCGGCTTATCCCTTCGCGGTACAGTCGCAACGCTTTGGGCAAATCGCCCATGTCTTGCACCAGATCACCATGGGCGACCGGCAGCATCGGGTCATTTGCCCCGATCCGTTCAGCCATAGCAAACACCGCTTCAGCTTTTACGAACAGATTTTGCCCATGATACAGTCGGCCGAGGTTCATGTATGGGTATGACTCATCAACGTCTTCTTGCTCGAGCCCCTTCTCCAAAAATTCTATCGCTCGAGCCTCACGGTTTAGGGCGATTTTGACGAGCCCCATCCCACCGTAAGAGGCGGATCGGCCGTCGTCCATGCCCAAAGCTTGTTCAAAATACCGCTCAGCATCTGTATAGCGCCCTTGACGATGGGCGATCTCGCCCAGCAGATCACAGGCGGCCGGTATTTTTTGCCCCAGCTGCAACGCCATTCGGCCCGATTTTTCAGCCATGCTCAAATCACGCTGCGCCAGATAAACTTTGGCCAAACCTAAATGGGCCAGGGCATATTTTTTATTGTGGGTAATCGCATTCCGGTACGCTTGTAATGCCCCGGCGTAACTCCCTTCTTCCCGCTCAATATCACCCAAACTCGTATGGGCCTCGGCTGAATTAGGGTCTTGGTAAAGCACCTCTTCAAACATCATGCGGGCTTCGTGGTAATTTTTTAGGATGAGGTGAATGCGTCCCAAACCGAGCGTCGCGTTTAACGCACTGCGATCCATCCGCAAGGCGGTTTCATACACTTCGCGGGCTTCGTCCAAACGGCCGAGGGCGGTGTACACATTCCCCAAACCAACATAGAGCGAGGCTGGGTTTTGGCGCAGTCGGCCGGTTTGAGCAGGGGCCAATGCTTTTTGATACGCCTCCAGCGCTTCCCCATACCGGCCGAGCGATGTCAACACATCCCCCAAATTGACCGGTGACACCACGATGGTGCTGTCAATGCCGATCGCTTTGCGATAGGCGGCCAACGCACCATCCATCTGCCCCAAGCTGTGCAATGTGTCCCCTTTGGCACGATACGCAGGGGCGTAAAGCGTGTCGATCTCTATCGCCCGTTCAAAGGCGCGCAGTGCTAAACCGGGCCGCTGACGTTGCTGATAAACCTCGCCACGGCCGGTATAAATGGCTGGATGCGACGGGTGGATTTCAATCGCCTGCTGCCAAACATCGGCCGCTTCAGCAAAATCTTTATTAGCCACCGCAACTTTGCCCAAGCCGATCAGTGCTTCAAGGTTATTGGGATTACTCCGCCAAATACGGGAGAAAATCGCTTTGGCATCTTCATATTGTTGCTGAGCCATTTTGACTTCCCCCAAACCACACTGAGCCTCTATCGAGTCAGCATCACTGGCCAACGCCTGTTTAAAGTTTTGCTCAGCCGTTTCGGTACGGTTGTTCCGCAGCTCCACCCAGCCTAGCCCGATAAACGGCCCGGGATGGGTTGGATCAAGTTCAATGGCTCGTTCAAACGATTTGCTCGCCTGCTCCAGCTCCCCCAAATTCATGCTTGTTTGCCCCAAGCCGCTCCAGCCGGGTGCATAGTCGGGGAAGGTTTCAACCAGATTATTGAACGCTTCAATCGCATCTAAATAATTGCGCACATCGTAGCTGGCCATCGCCTGTCGATACAGGGTATCCGCTTCCGGTTCGATCACCTGCAAACGTGAATAAATTTCGGCCGACTGGTGATGACGGCCTGCCTTTTTGTACGCTTCGGCCAAATGATGCCAGCCGTCCGTAAAGTCACTCTGTCGATTTACCGCAGCTTTAAACAAGGCGATCGCCTCATCCGTCCGCCCCAGCTCATCATACACTTGCCCCAACAGATCAACCGGCTCAGCATCAGCTGGGGATTTTTCGGCCGCAATTTGCCAATTTTTGACCGCTTCGGTTAGATCACCTCGATCACGGGCCAAATGGCCGCGCAGCAAGAACAAATCTGAGTTTTCTTCCCCTTTGTCCAAAGCGGTCGAAATCGCAGCGTTGGCTTTGTCTAAATCCCCTTGATCGTACAAGATTTTTGCGCGCCCAAGGTCAGCTACACCGCTCGACGGCCGGATCGTTCCCGCATTTTGGAAAGCGGTCTGAGCCTCTTCCAAACGTCCCTGACGAGAATACAAATCCCCCAATTTTTGCCACGCCTCAAGCGCTTTTTCATCGATTTTGAGCGCACGCTTGTAATATTTTTCAGCCTCTGGCAGATTGTCCATCGCCAAATAGACATCCCCCAGCCCGATTCGGGGTGCGGCAAAGCCGGTCTTCATTTTAGACGCTTGCTCATACGCTTCTATCGCTTCGGCATGCTTGCCTAATCCCAGCAGCGTGTCACCCACATGCAGCTGGGTCATTTCATGTTTCGGGTTTAATTTAATCGCTTCTTGGAACGCGATTAAGGCCTCGGCCGGTTTGTTCCCTGTCTGTCGTACCAGCCCCAACTCAAACCATGTCCAATGCTCCTCAGGCAGCAAACTATTCGCCTTTTGCAGCATGTTTTCCGATTCAGGGTTATAGCGCAGATCCCGGCCGTCACCGCTGGTTGCAATCACCTGGGCCATGCGGGCCAAAGCCTCGGCCAGCTGGGTCCGCAAGAGCAACCCGCCTTTGGGCAACCCCTCTTCTACTTTTACAAAGTCCCGCCGCGCCATGTCATATTTTTTCTGCTTAAATGCCAAATTGCCGTTTAACAGATGGGAAATAGCCTTCCGCTCCCCGCGCCCATCCGGTTCAAAGTCGCCATTCAGCCAGCCCCGTTCTTCCATCCGCTGCAGCGTTTGTAGCAGATATTCTTCTTCATCTATCGAAATATATTTATTATCGAGCACGTTAAGCCCGTTAAAAATCTCACGGCCGCCGGGGGTTAGTTGGTCGTACCATTCGCGCAAATTACGCAGCAGCGCTTGGCACAGTTTTTTGTTGTAGGTTAACCCCTCTACAAAGCGAGGCAGCACGTACAAAAATGCTTCCCGTTCATCTTGCCACAGCAAAAACTGAGACAGATTAACGACATTTTGAACCCAGTTGTCTTCGTTACAGCGCTCTTCAAACAGATCTAAGTCTGTTTCGATTTTTAATAGCCGCTCGCGCAAAAAGGTTGATGCCCGGCCGATTAGCTCTTGGACCAAGCTGCTGGTCCGGTGAATCTCGTTTTTAAGATATTCGCGCACAAACTCCGCATGTTCATCATGCAAGCGGGCATGGTCAGCCATAACGGTGCTGTAGTCGCGCTCTAAGCGTTGCAACAGCTTTTCTAAATTGAACCGTTTTTGCCCTTCCGGCCGCAACATCTCACGCAGAATCTCTACGTCGCCGCTTGCCAGAACCAAGGCATAAATCGCTTTTCGATCTTCGTCTGCAACCACATGTTTCAAATAGCTGTCAGTCATGCTACGCATGATTTGGTCGTTCCCGCTCACCTTCATCATGTCTTGCAACACTTCGTCTAACGATTCACCGGCCGAGATCACGGCGGCCGCTTCATGCACGGCCAAAGGACGCCCTCGGGTCACTTGGCTCAGCGATTCCCCTTCTTCTTTGCTCAGCGGCCGCCCTTGCAGCTTAAAGTATTCAGATATGTCATTAACCGATAATGGCCACATGCTGAATGATGCCAGATGGCGGGGCCAATCGTCCGCATATCCTTTGAAAAATTCATCCCCAAACTGACGACTGTGTACCAGCTCGTTCCGGCCGCAAATGACCCACAGCACGCGGGGACCCGCCTCTCGGATCACCGATCTCAGCCAAATATCGTTCCGATCAACAATTTCATACGAATCGATAAAAACGATTAACCGTTTTCCTTTCGCCACGTTTTCTAACCCGCGTGCCAGCTGATGGGCCAGTTGCTCATTCGGGTTCAAAAAATAATCAAAATGGTTTGGTTTTAAGTTGGCTTGCAGATAGATGTGTAGACGATTGTTTAAGTTGGTCAGCTGTTCGGCCGCAACCTGAATGCCTACCCCCAACAAAGATTCAACCAGCTGTTCCCCCGCCTCACCAATAAACGGTGCTCGCCAACGCACAATACGAGCAATAGCCGGAACCCCGGCACGGCGCAAAATAGCAACTTCATCTTCGTGTGACGATGCGGCCAAAACCTCAGCCACCTGCCGGTCTACCTCATGTGCTTGTTTGATGGCTCGGTTGTAGGCTGAGAATTGCCGCCCCCATTTACGTCGTATCGCTTCATTATGGATGGCACGAAAAACGGCCGAAGCTTCTATATGATCACGGGCCACCTGCAGCCCGGCCATTTTTTTGCGTTCATCTGCCCAATCGATTGTCAAAACTTTGAACTTGCTGGCGAACGGAGACTCTTTTTGAACAATGTCTTGAAACCGGCGCTTAAGGCTGGTTTTCCCCATCCCTGCCCCACCCGATATCAATACGACATGGGGGTATTCTTCATTTCGATCAGCGGCTTGAAATTCTTCTAAGATAGATTTAAAGCGTTTTTGCTCTTCAATTCTCCCCAAAAAAATACGTTGGTTGGCTGTTTCTTTTTTGCCACTCATGATGTCGTCCTCAACTGCTACTGTCAGACCAAGATGAAGTGATAAATGTGATTGCTGAAAAGTGATGGCTGGCTATGGTTGTGCCGGCCTGTTCAACTTCATCACAAAATAAAAGGTAGATATGTTGTAATCATTCAGGGTCGGCAATAAACATCGCCACTTGCTAAACAATTCAGATATTTTTTGAAAATTGGTCAGTCTTGCTCTATTCCTTTTAGGGGATTTAGAACCAAATCGCCGGATAAAATCTAGTCTGTTCATCCGTTTGTCAACGCGTTTGCAAACGATTGCTTTTTAAGCCGTTGACATCGTTTCGGCCTTGGCAAGGTCGATATTATGTGTAAGAAAAATAGGACTGTCAATTGATTTAGTCCTATCTAACTATAAATAGGAAAAAGGTCCGGTTTGATAATTCGTTCACGGCCGATTTACTATTATTTCTCTGATACTATACATGCGATTAACGACTGTACCTTACCTAAAGGCTATGACCATTACTATCGGTTTATTGTTACTTGTGGACTTAGCTGAGATCATCTTGTCATAACATTTTCTGATTCTTATCTGAATTCCACAGGTTTTAAATTAAGCAGTAATGAGATAAACTCTCTGCAGTTAGTGGCACATCCGCTTTATTCATAAACCTTCTTTCAGAGATAGAAGTAACATCTTTCAAGAGAAGAAACATGAGACGATATACAAATTCACTACCTCGACAAGCCCGCATTGGAGTCATTGGAGCCGGAACTAGCGGGCAAGTTTCTATTCACCGCTTGCTTCAAAACAATTACTATCATGCTGATTTTATCTTGGTCGATACAGATGAAGAATCGATTAAGGTAAGTAAACGCTCTAGCAGTCAATTGTTTGAACACATTTTGCTTGCAGATAAAAAATCCCCATTCCCAAATGATTTCACAGGGACAAACGGTGATATTAATTTAGGCGAGAAAGCAACACGTGGCACCTACAATCGAATCAAAGCGGTCATCCAACATTTTGACATGATCTTCCTGCTTGGCGGTTTGGGCGGTGGAACCGCGTCGGCCGCATTGCCGATCATTGCGCAAGCAGCGGCCGAGCTTGATATCATGACCGTTGCCATTGTTACGACTCCGTTCGGTTTTGAAGATCATGAACGGCATCGCATCGCATATCAAAGCGTCACCGCTCTAAACTCTTTGGCTGACACCCTACTCGTAATGCATGGGGATGAGCTGCTCCAATTGGTCAATGATCGCACCAATTTAGACAAAGTGTGGGCCGAGGCTGACGCGCTACGCCACAAATGCATTCACATTATCGAGCAACTAACCCAATACCCTGGCATTATCAATATCGACTTTGCCGATGTAAAAACGGTGATGGAAGGGAACGGTACCGCATTGATGACAATGGGAACCGGCCGGGGCGAAAACAAAGTTGAAGATGCGGTTAAAGATGCGTTGACTTGCCCGTTACTCAATCGATCAATCACTGGGTCTAGCAATGTGCTGATGCACATCGTCACCCCACCCAACCATGATTTCTTCGAAGTTGCAGACATTGCACAACAAGTCACCGATTCGATCGGAAAACAGGCAGACATTATCTGGGGTGTAAGTGAAGACACCTGTTTGCACGATGAAGTCCAAATTTTGATGCTGGCCACAGGTTTCTGTGAAATTACTCAAATTTCCCACTCAACAACCGCTACGATGCGTGAAACCCGCCAAGAAACGGCTGAACGCCATTCGCTGGCCGATCATTTTTGGAGTTTGGCAAAAGATCAAATCAGTCAATACGCACGGCGACGTGCATAAGTTCAGATTACTGTCGTCTCATTCAAAAAAGCCCCGGCCGGTTGTTCGTTACAACCGGCCGGGGCTTTTTTTGTCAGAGTCCAATTCAGAACCGGTGCTTCCATCTGCTGCTATCAAAATGCCAAAAGAAAATGAATTGCGTAAGTGCTATCGCTCAAAATGAATCGTCGTAAGGGAAATCAAAAGTTTCCAGAGGTAGATTGAACCGTATTCACTTCGGGGATTTAAATAAACTCTTTCACGGCAGTATCATGAGTCGATTTACTAACACAATGCCTAAGCGGGCTCGCACTGCAGTTATCGCAGCAGGTAACAGCGGCCGAAATTCGATCACACGATTACTACAAAATAATACCTATCTGGCTGACTTTATCTTGGTAGACACCGACCCAACGGTGATCTATGAAGAAATGCAAAAAGACAATCCAAAGTTTGAATCGATATTTCTGCTCGATAAACAAGCCCCGATCCCCAATGATATGCAGGGGACAAACGGAAACACCGCCTTGGGGGAGGAAGCCACCCGCAGCACAATCGATCAAATCAAATCAGTCATCGAGCCTTATGATCTACTCTTTTTAATTGGGGGATTAGGGGGTGGCACGGCATCGGCCGCGTTGCCCATCATTGCCCAAGCCGCAACAGAGCTAAATATTATCACCATTGCGCTTGTCTCCTCCCCATTTGGGTTCGAGGCGCTAGAACGGCACAGGATCGCATACGAGAGCATCATCGCCCTAAATACGCTGGCTGACACCCTGCTGGTTATGCATGGGGATGACTTACTAAAGATTGCCAATACCCGCATCCATCTAGAAAAAGCATGGGAAATGGCTGATGATTTTCGACATCGATGTATCCACATCGTCGAGCAGCTAACCCAATATACAGACGTCATCAACATCGATTTTGCAGATTTGACCCGCATCATGAACGGCAAAGGGGCCGCTCTGTTTACAATGGGAGTCGGCCGGGGTGTTGGCAAAACCAAACGCGCCCTAGAGGCTGCCCTCATCTGCCCATGGCTAAATCGATCCGTTATCGGCGCACAGAATGTTTTAATGCACATCGTAGTCCCCCCTAACCAAACGTTTTTCAATATTGCAGATGTAACCCACCACGTTACCCAAATGATCGGGAGCCAAACTGAAATTATTTGGGGGGTGTCAGAAGACCCTGATCTAGATGACGAGATTCAGTTTATTGTGATTGCAACCGGCTTCGATGAGATGACCCAAGTCACCCACACAACCAACCCCTTCATGCGCAATGCCTTAGACAACAAGCACGAGAGCTATTCGTTGAAAGACTATTATTGGAACGGCGCACGCTCCTAAGTCACATAGACCCCGTCTGCATCCCTCACATTTTATTTAAACTCAAAGCAAAAAGTCGATTGGAGAGATTTCCAATCGACTTTTTTTCCTGTCCCTAATTTGAATGTCAAGAGTTATTTCAACTCGAGATACTGGTTACCATCCTTATCTGAGACACTGACGCGTCGTCCCCGCATAGTTAACTCGTCCCCTTCCACAGCTCCCCCAAGAAGGTTAAACCCAAAATATGTTTGGCCGTTTGATGCGTACCCTGACCCATCAAGATTGATTTTAGCAACTGGTTGTTCCCCGTTGTAGACTGTTTCGTTATGTTCCGGTTTGTTGCGTTTGCAGAAAAACATTTTTTATATCCTTTACGTATATTTCGATAGAAAACTACTTATCTGAACACGATGTGGTAGATATGTCGTTTAGATAAATACAAGATTAATTGATGTTCTTTATTCGCTCTATGGAGCCCACGTGAAGGCGATATAAACCGTGCGTGAAGGTTTTGCCGTTTTTATAGGAGGTCATGGCCCATTGGTCCAAAACGTGCGTACAGATAGTTCTAAGGCTGATTTTGGGGTCAAAAAACGCGTAACGTTAGCAGGGAAAGGACTGTAAAATGCTTTACATTTGGCAAAATCGGTCCCCCTCTTTCCAACCAAAACATTCCGGTTAAAAACAGCAATATCCTGAGTTGAATTTTGGGGCTTTAATGACGTTCGAAACGTTGCAGAGTTCATCATCTGTACCGATACAAATCGTTTTCAACAGACTATAAATTCATGATGACACATAGAACAATTGTTTGAAAAGTATGGCGAAATAAATCCTTCGGTCTATAATTTGCCCATGCCGTATGAAGCACCCGAAAATATCAAAGAGATTCTAAAAAAATTGCCTAAAACCGCCGGGGTCTATCTGCATAAAGATGAAAATGGTGAAATCATCTATGTGGGGAAAGCGATTAATCTGCGCAGTCGGGTCCGTTCTTACTTCGCCAAAAACGTTGATTCGGTCAAAACAGAGCGGCTACGACAGCGTATTCGGGATATCGAAACGATATCAACTGACACGGAGCTAGAAGCCTTACTTTTAGAAAACACCCTCATCAAGAAACATAAGCCGCAATACAATGTGCGGCTTAAAGATGATAAGCGGTATCCCTATATTAAAATTACTTGGAAAGAGGCGTTTCCAAAGGTTTTGGTTACCCGCCAAATGGTGCGGGATGGGTCGCGCTATTTTGGCCCGTTTACCAGCGTCTGGGCCGTTCATCAAACTCTTGATCTTCTGCGTAAAATCTTCCCCTACCTAACCTGTGATCGAGACATTACGGGGAACGATGAGCGAGCCTGTCTCTACTTTGATATTAAGCTGTGCGGTGGCCCCTGCATCGGCCGAACGTCTAAAGATGAGTATCGGCAGATGATTTCAAACCTAATGGATTTTCTGGGGGGAAAGTCAGAAGAGATTGTTAAGTCGATTGAAGAAAAAATGTTCAAAGCGTCTGAGGAGATGGACTTTGAACAAGCGGCTCAGTATCGGGATCAGTTAAAAGCGATTGAACGTGTGGTTGAAAAACAAAAGGTGTTTGCGGCCGCAAATACCGATCAAGACATTATCGCTTTTGCCCGCGAGGATGGGGACGCCTGCGTCCAGATTTTCTTTGTGCGGCACGGCAAGCTGATCGGCCGGGAATACTTTTTGCTCGACAACACCGAAGGTGAGCCTGATGAAGGGATTTTAGAAACGTTTTTAACCCAATTTTATGATGAGGCGGCCCACATCCCCAAAGAGGTTTTGCTACCCAGCGAGGTTTCTGAAGCGATGGTTATTGAAGAGTGGCTGCGAACCAAGCGGGAGCAAAAGGTCACAATTCAAGTACCGCAGCGTGGCAAGAAGAGAGAACTAGTCGAGATGGCTACGCGCAATGCCGTCGACACCTTGGCAACCCTTAAGCAACAATGGGCGGCCGATCGTTCGCGCCATGTCACCGCCATGAACGAGTTACAAGAGTCGTTAGATCTGCCCAAACCTCCAACCCGGGTTGAATGTTATGACATCAGCCACACGCAAGGGTCTTTGCCGGTAGGATCGATGGTTGTGTTTGTGCAAGGCGCACCGCTCAAAAAAGATTATCGTCGCTTCAATATTCAAACGGTGGCCAACGATGATTATGGCGCCATGAAAGAGGTGCTGACTCGCCGTTTTCAGCGGTACAAAGATAAAAGTGCCGGGGAAGAAGAATCTAGTGCTTCGGCTCTGCGTGCGGTAGGGAAAAAAGTTGATAGCTCGTTTGCCGTTTTGCCCGACTTGCTGATTGTAGACGGTGGTAAAGGGCAGCTGACCATGGCGATGGAAGTGCTTAAATCGTTTGATTTGGGCCACATTGTGCCGGTTGTGGGGCTTGCCAAACGAGAGGAAGAAATCTTTGTGCCGGGCAAAATTCGGCCGGTGATGTTGCCGCGCAAATCACAAGGATTGTTCTTGGTTCAGCGCGTTCGAGACGAGGCCCATCGATTTGCAAATACCGGTCATCGCAACCGACGCAACAAAGCTGGAACCGCTTCAATTCTCGATTCAATTCCGGGAGTTGGCCCCAATCGGCGCAAAAAATTGCTGTCTCGCTTTGGCTCGCTAGACGACATTCGCAAAGCGACGGCCGAAGAAATTGCAAGTATCCCCGGCATTCCTGTGCATGTGGCTGAAGCGATAAAAATGGGTCTCGATTAATTTAAAGCTGCCTACATTATGTAACTGAGCCTAAACGCCTATTTTCTGTCAATTTTCGATGTGACTATCATCCTGGGCCACTTTTGTTTGCCGTTACTTTTTGGGGATGGTGTATATAGGACAGGATGTGGATTATTAATACCAACACACCAATTATCTATTTGGATGTCTAATCAAGAGCGGCATTTCACCAAGTGTCGATTTTATGGCGGGGACAGGCCCATGCAGCGTTCTTAATCGCCCAAGACATCCAAATGCTGTAACGAAAAGCTATATTAAGGGGCGATGTATGTTAATGACAACCAAAGAGAAAACACGACCAACCTTTCGAATCAAACCTGATTTTAGAAAGGAAGAAGTTCAACGTGCGGCCGAAGCAATTACCCGGCTTAGCGAGAAATTTTCAGATGCTGGCTGCACACTAAAGCATGAGAATCCGTTTCAAATGTTGGTAGCCGCTATCCTGCTCACTCAATCAGATGAGCGGGCGGTCAACCTAGTCACCAATCGCCTATTCGAGACCTATCCAACTCCTGAAGTCATGATGGATGCCAATCGGAGCGATATCGAAACGATCATTCGCTCAACCGGTTTTTATCGTCAAAAAGCAAAATACCTGATTGAAACATCGCGCATTTTAGTTGAAAAGTTTAATGGGCAAGTGCCTGATAACCTACTTGAGATTACTCAGTTGCCTGGCGTGGCCCGGAAAGTTGGCAACCTTATCATGGGCGAGCTGTATGGCAGCACTGAAGGGATTCAGGTTGACACGCAGATCCATCGAGTCGTTGAGCGGCTGGGGTTAAGCAATGGCAAAATCACCTCAAAAGTTGAACATGACCTTATGCGGACCATTCCGCAGGAAGATTGGCCCAAAGCGCCTTATTTGTTTGCGGCCGTCGGCAATCACTTTTGCTACGCCAAACGGCCGGCTTGTCACGCCTGTCCGTTAAAAGACATTTGTCCCTCTGCTAATAGCGAGTAGCCGCTGAAACAAATTCAAACCTTACTTAAAAAGGCGTAGATTCCGAAGCTAACAAAATCGGAATCTACGCCTTTTTTCTTTGCTTCATAAACTCTGCTAAAATAACTCCCCCATCAACAACAGGTCCTATATCTCCGTTCGTGTTATAAATCGATACTTACACCAAACAGATGCTTTTGCGTGCCCATTTGCCGTACCTTCTATGAACTCACAACTTGTTTCAATTTTTATCAACGTTATCACGCCTGTATTTGCGCTGGTCGGTATAGGCTGGCTTGCAGGGCCACGCTTAGGGCTTGAGGCCCGCACGATGTCGCGGGTCGCCTATTTTCTGTTTGTCCCCGCTTTTATTTTTTCAACCCTTAGCACCGCAACCATTCAGGCAGATTTAGCTGTCAGGATGATCAGCTATATCGCCGTGGTGCATGTCATCGTTGCCCTTGTCGGCTTTTTAGTCGCTTGGCTCTTAGGCAAATCGCCCCAAATGATCGGTGCGTACACGCTGATTGCGGTCTTTGGCAATGTAGGCAATTTTGGCTTCCCCCTCATAGAATTTCATCTCGGCGCGGCCGCTGTTGAGCTTGCCGCCATCTACTTTTTAGCCATCATTCTCATCTCGTTTGTGATTGGCGTATTGGCCGCCAACTGGCACAAAGGGGAAAGCTGGGTGGCCATCCTTGAAGTATTTAAAACCCCGGCCCTGATTGCGGCCGTGCCGGCCATTTTGATCAATTGGTCGGGCTTCGGTGTACCGATCATGATTGATCGCATCACCGGCTTGCTAGGGCAAGCGATGGTCCCTGTGATGCTCGTCGCCTTGGGCGTTCAACTCGCTGGCACACAGTCGCTGAAAATCGATCAAGATACAGTGATTGCATCTGCCATCCGGCTGCTTGTCTCCCCCGCATTGGCGTTTTTGCTGGTCGGCTTTTTTGGGTTGACGGGGTTAGAACGTGGGGCAGGCATTATGCAGGCGGCGATGCCGGCCGCTGTGCTCACCTCGATCATCGCCCTTGAATATGATCTGATCCCTGATTTTGTAACCCGCACCGTGCTGTTTTCAACTCTGGCGAGTGTAGTTACCCTCACGCTCATTTTAGGGATTGTTTAAGGGGAAGATATCGCCGTAGGGGTCGACGCCGTCGGTGTGGGCATTGCTTTCTTCGATGCATTTATGCTCCGACGGCGTCGACCCCTACATCATGAATTTAAACGCTTCGGGTCAGGCTACCGTCGATGCGAATATTTTGCCCAGTAATATAAGCCGCACCTTCAGATGCTAAGAATGCAACCGTAGCAGCCACTTCTTCAGCCGTACCATAACGCCCCATCGGGATTCTGGCTTTCCACTCCGCTTTTTCTGGCAAGCTGTCGATAAAACCGGGCAACACGTTATTCATACGCACGTTCTTGATCGCATATTTGTCTGCAAACAATTTGCTATAAGCGGCTAAACTGGCCCGAAATGCGGCCGACGTGGGGAAACTAGGATCCGGTTCAAAGACTGCAAACGTGGAGATGTTAATAATTGTCCCGCCACCGGCCGCTTCCATGTGCGGGGTCACCAAGCGGGCCATGCGCACGGCCGGCATCAGGTAATAGTCCATCCCCAAATGCCAATCCTCATCGCTGATAGAAAGCACATCTCCTTTTGGGCCGTGTCCAGCACTGTTCACAACCGCGTCAATCCGGCCGTAGGTCTCAATCGTCATGTTGACCAGCTTTTCAAGATCGGCCGGAACCAAGTTCGAGCCGGTCATACCGATCCCACCTAATTCTTTGCCCAATGCCTCACCTTTTCCAGACGAAGAAAGGATAGCGACTTTAAACCCATCGGCCGCTAATTTGCGGGCGCAAGCAGCCCCCATGCCGCTACCTGCGGCCGTTAAAATTGCTACTTTTGCGTTTTCCATACTTTTCTCCAAAAATGATTTTGCGTATTTTATTCCTGAACAGATTCATAGTCGATTAGATTGCACACTAAGCGATACATTGATACAATTAGATCAAATGTTCTGATAGATTGTGTGAGCACACTGCTCACACATGGTGCCAATAGGAGGCAATAAAATGACCAATTTTGTATTGATTTACACCGGGGGAACCATTCCAGAAACAGAAGCGGAGCAACAAGAAGTGATGGCAGCGTGGGGAGCTTGGTATCAGAAATTGGGAGAGAAAGTTGTAGACGGAGGTAACCCGTTTAGTAACTCGAAACATGTCACGGCTGACGGAATCCATGATGGTCCCGGCAACAATGCGAACATCGGTGGGTATACGGTCATTTCGGCCGATTCACTGGATGAAGCGGCAGCTTTGGTTGAAAACCATCCCCAAACAAAATATGGTGGCGGCGTTTCTGTTTACGAAACCTTCCAGATGTAATTGTTGTGGCGGTTCATTTAATCGTGAGCCGCCAGACTCTTTCTTGCCATAGCGCGAGCCTGCACCAGAGCCTGCACACTCACCCGCACATCCTCGGCCGTCGTTGCCCACGAACAGACACTAATCCGAATCGCTGGCTCACCCAGCCACATCGAGCCACCGCACCACATCGTTTCTGACTTTTGCACATGGGCCAACGTGGCAGCCGTCTCTTCTGGGGAATCGCATTTGATCAAACATTGGTTGAACACAATTTCGTTTTGAATGTTAAACCCCTCTTGGCTCAATAATTCACCAAACTGCTGCGCCCGCTCAACCATGCCGTCCATCAGCTGCTCAACCCCCTGCCGCCCCAAATACTTTAACGTCGCCCACAGCTCAATTGATCTGGCCCGACGGGACATGTCAGGGGTGTAAAACATCCCGTCACGATCATCGCTTTTCTGGATGTACGAGCCTGTGGCCGCCATCGCCTGATTTAGCGCCGCCCTGTCTTTGCACAGCACAATGCCGCAATCATAGGGTGAGTTCAATGTTTTATGCCCATCAACGGCCCAAGAGTCCGCTTTTTTGAAACCTTTGGTCAGATGGCTCAAGTTTTTTGAAGCCGCAGCCCACAGCCCGAACGCCCCATCGATGTGAACCCACGCACCGGCCCGATTTGCACGCTCGCAAATCTGATCAAAATGGTCAAATGAGCCGCTGCTCACATGCCCTGCCTGCAAAATCACAATGGTGTTGCTGTCTAATTCTGGCAGGTGGTCTACCAGCATCCGCCCCTGATCATCGGCCGGAACCTTCTCCACGCGCTCGTTCCCCAATCCCAAAAGGGCCAGCCCTTTCCAAACCGAGCTATGGGACTGCTCGTTAACGATCACCCGAATCGGCGGCGCACCAAATAACCCCTGTGCGTTCACATCCCACCCGTTTTTTTGCAGGATGGCGTTGCGCCCGGCCGCTAAGCCACACATATTGGCAACCGATGTACCACCCACCAATCCAAGCGCGGTGTCATCAGGCAACCCGAGTAAATCGACACACCATCTTTCAACCACCTGTTCCAGCTTGCCCGCGATGGGTGACATCACAAACAGGGCTGAATTTTGGTCCCACACATCGGTCATCCAGCGGGCGGCTGCGGCCGTGGTAATCGTATTCCCATTCACAAAGCCAAAGTATCGGCCGCCGGTGTTTGTCGTTGTTGCTGGCCCGCCGTATCTGTGGAGCTGTTCCAAAATAGTGCTTCCATCCTGGATTGTTTCTGGCACCGGCTCATCAAAAACAGAGAGGTTTGCTAGCGCATCATCGGCCGGAAACGGGGGCATTTGCTCAACCTGATCAATGTAATCAAACGCATGTTGCTTGGCCTGTTCAAACAGAGCTTTATTGCTCAGCTGCTCCTTCATATCAGAAAAAATCTGTTTATTTATCATGGGGAATCCTCAGATCGGAATTAAATTGATGGAGGCAAGTGTATGCGGGCAACAAACAATTGCCCACAAACAATCAGGACAGATATCAAAAACAATTTTGCTAGTCTGGATATAGGCACTTTCACGCCTTGATCCTCTCCCTATAAAACAAGGCACAGGTTTTGACTAAAGCGGTTGACTGTTTGCCCCCTATTTCCTAGTAACATAGGTCCTATACAGGTTACTTGGTTGCCAGATCAAGCAATCTGGGCGATCTGAAACACATCGGCTCTCTTAAATCTTTGGGTTATCTCAGAGCAATCCAAACAGATTTTTGACAAACGATCGTGTTGTAAGATAGCCATCGTTCTTCACACAAGGGAAAGGCCTGTGAATTGCATCTAAGCGCGAGAGAGCTCATCAGAAAAGAGTCGCGGTGCTGCCCCACTGCGACTCTTTTTTCTTGTCTATTATTCGGCCGTGTAACCCGTCATCTCGAAATATCCTTCGGCCGTCACCGGCTCACCCGCAAGCCTGCCTTCAAACGCAACCGCACCTTCCCAATACTGTGTCGAAACCAACACCTCTTGGTTGTTCATCATCGGCTTGCCCGTTAGCTCTAACCCAATTTCAGGGATGGTTAACAGCCATCCGGCCGGATATTCGATGCCGGTCACGTCGCTGGTCCACCAATCGGTGACTTCAAGATCAAAACTTGCCGCTCTCAGATAATCATTCGAGCCATCCGCCTGAATCCAACTGGCGCTACTTTCTGGCTGAATCGAACCATCTGCCCGCCGAATTTGGAACATCATGAGGGCATTCTGCTCGTCGTTGTCAAACTGGAGCGATACCCAGTCCCAGCCGGTGGCACCTTCTTCCAACACACTGGTGCTGTACTCATGGTCTTTCCAACTGTGCCCCGTCACGTCGAACGTTTCATCGTCAATGCGAATCGTCCCCTCGGTTTTCTGATCAATCAAAGAGTAGTAGTAAGACGCATTGCCTTCTGTTGGCCCTTTTTGGCTTAATCCGCCTAAACCGTGTAGCACCGGCGGCCGGGTTTGGGTCAGCATAAAGTCGATGGCGATTTCACCTGCGTCGGCCGTCATTCGCACCCGGCCGTCCGCTTGTTCTTCCACCTGCCAATCTTCGATCCACACATGATACGGCTCGGCCGTGGCACCTGCTAGCTCGGCCGCACCGCGGCTAAACTTTTCGATGGCATAAAACTCATTACCCTCGATGTCAGAAATGGCAAAGTGGGCAAACCAGACCTGAGACGTGCGCCAGTCGCTTTCGCTTTCAGCTAGCTCAGATTCGGGAGCTAAAGCCTGCCGAAAAATCGTAAACTGATAGCCAAAGGGTCGGCCGTCTGCCCCTTCTAGATTGCCGGTGTAATACCACCATTCCGTCTGGTAATCTGGGTGACTGCCGAGGTCACGCGGAAATTCGATGTTGTTCGGGATGGTGGCCCGTGAAAACGCATCAGATGATTCACCGCTTAAATATTCGGTGACTGAGGCACTTGGTACGGCTACGGCCGCTTGATTTTGATAATAGAAATAGCCTGCAATTGCGACTGCAATCACCGCTACAAAAATTAGTGTTCGTTTCATGATTTTTGGTAGGGGCGAGATGCGCCCGAACCATCTAGCTTTAAAGCTCAACTCGCTGGCGAAACTCGCCCGGCGGAATGCTGAGTATTTCAGTTTAGAAACTTTGGTTGCATGCCATCGGGCGAGATCCGCCTGTTGCTTGATAGCATGCCAAAGATTTCACGGGCGTATCTCGCCCCTACGATTTAATCCGACCGAATCGCACTGGCAATAATCATCTGCCCCAATTTGAACGATGGGTAGATGGCTGCCAGCAACGCCGCCACAAGGGCCACGGCCAGCGCCTGCAAGAAATAGGCCGGTTGCAGATCCATCTGCAACGTCCAGCCGAACGAGCGCACGTTGATCACGTAGATCAAGACCCATGCCAGCACAAAGCCGGTTGGAATGGCGAGCAGTCCAGCGACGAGCCCCATCAACCCTGTTTCTAGGAAAGAGAGTTTCCACATTTGGCGCAGGGTCATGCCGGTGGCGCGTAGCACCCCCAGCTCACGCGAACGTTCAAGTTGCAAACTCATCAGGGCGCTTAGCACACCGATGAAGGCAACAATCGTCGCCAACAAGCGCAGGGCAGATGTAATGGCAAAGGTCTGGTCAAAAATTTCGATAGATGTTTCACGCAAAGAGCGATTGGAGTTGATGACCAAATCTTGCCGGCCGTTGAACTCTGTCCGCATGGCGTCCACCATCGTGTCAGGATCAGTACCGGGATCAACAAACAGCGCCACGGTCGAGATTTCCATGTCGTCCCATTCCGTTTGGTAGGTGTCGCTACCCATCCAAATCATCCCTTGATCAGACGAGTAGTCGTACATGACCGCCACAACCGGGAACTCTTTGGGTCCATTATTGGTTTCCAACATGATCGGTTCAGGTGGATAGCGTAGCTCCTCACGCAGAACGAGCGGTTCCGACACGATGATCCCATCGCCGGTAGCCAGTGCGTCCCACACATCGTCATGGTCCCAGCCGCTGGGTAGCCACGCATACGGCCGACTGCCGCGCGAAATGTCCCCGTTGACTCCTGCCAACGTAATTTCACGGTCAAACTGTGGCGAGAAAACCTGCACCACGCGGGCGGTTGAGGCCCCATCCACACCGTCCCATGTCACAAGATCATCTACAACAGATGGGTTGAGCGAGCCTTCAACGCGGTTGGCTGTGGCGCTTGTTGGTGAAATATAGATGTCGGCCCGCAAGGTTTGGTTGAGCCATTCAACCACGGTGCCCCGAAACGACCCGATCATAATCGACACGCCGACAATCACGCTGACGGCCGTCATCAGGGCCGCAATGGCGACA
The DNA here is from genome assembly GCA_020628815.1 of Chloroflexota bacterium. GTDB lineage: Bacteria > Chloroflexota > Anaerolineae > Promineifilales > Promineifilaceae > WTJY01. The sequence continues at coordinate 32,604 of JAHDEN010000047.1, forward strand.
GATGTGCGGCTCAGTGAACGATTAATATCGCGCGGGGCCATCCGGCCGATGGCGCCAAACAAGCCGTCCATGGGCCTAACAGCCGCCCGCATCAGCCAAACGGTGACCGGAGGTGTGACTAGAGCAAACCCGATCAAAATCGCAAATAAACCGGCAAAAGCCAAGATCAAGTTCCGGCCGGGTAGGGCCAACAATCCGGCTCCGATGGCGCACAAAATGGCCCAAGCGATCACCAAGCGGGGTAATAAATTTTCAACTTTCCCTTCAAGCGTTGAGCGGCGTAAACCGGAGCCGGGGGTAGTCCGATACGCTTCAAGCGCAGGGAAGAACGATGCGATCAGCGCGGCCGCTACTCCAAAGGTAACCCCTTTGACCAGCGAAAGCGGATCAACGATCACACTACGGACGTTGACCACAAAGTAAAAGCTATTGATCGTTTGGGTGATCAGCCCGATCAGCCCACGGCCGAGCAACACGCCCAACACCAATCCGATCAAACTGCCAACTAGGCTTAAAATCACCGCCTCAACCAGAATGAGCTGAAACAGCTGGCCACCGGTTACACCCAAACAGCGCAAAATCGCGAACATCGGCCGACGTTGCACTACGCTAAAGGTGACGGTGTTATAAATCAAAAACATGCCGACGAGCAGGGCCAACAGGCTTAAAGCGGTCAGGTTCAGCTCAAAGGCGGCCGTCATTTGTTGGATGGCGTTTGAACTGGCGGCCGTGTTTTCGAGCCGGACACCGGTCGGCAAAATCGCCTCAATCGCCGCGAAGTCAGCTTCATCTTCAATGATGAGGTCGATCGTGCTCAACTTGCCGTCCATGCGCAGAATCTCTTGCGCTGTGGAAATATCCGCAAAGACAATGCCTTCTAAGGCACGCTGATTTGATTCATCTTGCGGGTCAAGCAGACCGGCAACGGTAACCGTAGTCAGCTCTCCGGCCCGGTCAAGCGTGATGGTGCCACCCAGCGGAATGCCGCTTTCGTCAGCCAAGCTGCCGAGCACAAACAGGCTGTTCGGTTCAGACAAAAATGTGGCTAAAGCACCTTGGTCAAAACGGCCGGTCCCCTCTTGATTGCCGAAGTATGATCTGAACGGTGGTTCCGCAAACGGGTCTACACCGAGCAGTCTAAACGGTTGATCGCCCAATTCGGGGATATTGACAAAGCCATCAACCAGAGGAGCAGAGTTTGTGTACCCCAGTTCTCGACGGAGCTGCACGTACAGCTCTTCATCGATGCCACCCGGGCCGCTGACCAAACGATGAGTCGCCCGGCCAGTAATCGCGTCGGTTGATAACTCAAACGCTTTGGTAGCTGATCCATTGGCCAGATCGACGGAAACCATCATGGCGACGCCCAAGGCGACCCCCAGCACAAACAAAATGTACTGGAACGGCCGACGATACGCCCGGCGCATGCTGGTCATTAATATTGGAAAAAGTGATGTGGAAGGTTGAGTGTCCATCAGGGGGCCAGCACCTCGGCTAGATGGTGCTCTTCATCTTGTTCAGTGTCTGAATCAATGACTGATTTATCCTCAACCAAAGTTCCCCCTTGAACTCGAAATACCCGATCAGCCAACGTGGTTACCTGTGGTGAGTGGGTTGCCATGATCAAGGTTTTGCCCGCTTCACTGGTCAATTGCAAAAGTAGGTCCATGACGATCACACCGGTTTTTGAGTCCAAGTTACCGGTCGGTTCGTCGGCCAGCACCAGCCAAGGATCGTGGGCTAATGCGCGGCAAATCGCCACCCGCTGTTGCTCACCGCCTGATAGCCGATCAGGAAAGGTATCTCGCCGATCGGCCAAGCCAACTTTGTCAAGCAAGTCAACGGCGGCCGGTTCGATGTCTCGGCGTCGTTTGCCCGCCAGCTCTTGTGGCAAAATGATGTTTTCTAGCGTGGTGAGCGTTGGGATCAGATTGAAGAACTGAAATACAAAGCCGATATTGTCCCGCCGGAAAAGTGTCCGGTCGTGGTCGGTCATTTGGGTGATGGCGGTTTCTTTGATGTATACATCACCTCCATCGGGTTCTTCAATGCCACAGGCAAGATTTAGCAGGGTGCTTTTACCACTGCCGGAAGGTCCAAGTAAGGCGGTAAATTTCCCTTCTTCAAATCCCACAGAAACGCCGTCTAATACGTGGCGCACACGGTCCCCTTCTTGGAACCCTTTCTTTAAATTTTCAAACCGAACGATTTTTTTATTTGTCATAATTGCTTTGTTTGTCAGTTTGCTATCTTTTGGATCAATCATCTAGTGCCTTTGGTCACTGGATGATTGCCAAAAGTCATTTTTACAAAAAAACAGGGGCGAGAAATGGATGGTTCCATTCCTCGCCCCTGACTGAGATCTAATTAGAAACCTGCCATAGTTATGACAGGTTTTCGCGACAGTGTGAGATTAGCAAATTAGGGTTGCTGGTTCAATGATTCTGATCTAAATGTGATGTTCAAAAATATGTATATCAATCGGGTATCGTAAGTAGTCCTGTAAGTTGTTAGAATTAACGTAAGATAAGAGCCTAAGCAAGGAAAAAAAAGGAAACTCCAAAAGACTTTCCCTAGGAAAAAATTGAATATCTCGAGCCAAATTTAGGAGGCCCCGCAAACTACTATGTGTCTAAAGTCATCGTTGCGTTACTGGGTTCTAGTCCCGGTCATTTTGTTATACAGTTGCACATTACCCCCATCATACGAACCAGAATTGTCTGACAATCGCGAAGTTGGAGGAAAAATTGAGCAAACAGCAACCCCGGTTGTTGTTGAACCTACTGAATCGCCTACGGAGAGTCTAGAAAGAACTACGAATTCTGTTGAGGCTGAAAGCTCAAGCGAGGAAGTCGTTGCGGCCGAATCTGAATCTGAAGAGGTTGAGCAGGCTGAAGAAAGTACTGAGGCAAGCGGTGCAGATGAGGGTGAGTCGGCCGAAGTTGCAGATTCATCAACGGGTGATGAGCCCGACCCCACAGCTGAACCAACTGAGACACCGGTAGCGTCTGAAGCAGATGAAGATGAGGAAGAAGATTCTGAGTCAGCTGAACCTACCGAAACCCAGACATCAACTCCTGAAATTGTGGAAGTCGTTGAAGGGTCTGAAAATAGTGAAGCCGCGCCAACCCTAGTCCCCACAATGACGGCCACACCAACAAACACGGCCGTGCCGCAAGCACCTGCACCGACGAGCACCCCCACAGCTACGGCCGTGAGTGTACCAACTAACACGCCCGCACCGGCAACCAGCACGCCTCTACCCACACAGGTGCCGGTGGCGACAAATACGCCTCAGCCGTTAACGACAAGCACACCTATCCCACCCACAAACACGCCGGTTCCAACCTCTACGTTAGCGCCGGGTCAGTTCCCGGCAACAAGTACCCCATCCCCATAACAGTAATTTCAAAGAATGGGGAATAAAAGTGAAAAGGGGACTGGCATCAGAAGTTGATGCCAGTCCCCTTTTTTTGTGCTGTGTGGCTAGAATTCTGACTAGTTAGCAAGCAAGCTGTTTTCATAGTAGTAAAGAAGTGCCTTTATAAGCTACACGATCGCCTAAAAACGGCAGACATAGGTTGCTCCGTTGACAAGAAATCGTCTGCAGTATAGATACAATCGCACAACAAATGAAATGCTAATTCGTCACAACTCCCAATTTTTAATTTCAGTTTGTCTCCATGAAAACATCAAATCGTTTGACAAGCCATTGTTGTTCATAGGCTAATAGTTGGCTTGTCACTTTTGTCATCACTTATAGCTTTTTTGCTAAAAAAAGGCCCAACCTTCTGGTTGAGCCTCTTTTTAAGTCAAAATTCGAGATGCCTCATATCGACACGAATGGTTAAATGCGCTGTACTTATTTCCGGCCGATGATTGGCAGATAAATCACTGTTGGTTCAAACGGATTGTGCGAAAATGGATCAATGTTGACCGTTTCATTTTCTGGCCCATTGTCCCATGTATACCGAACCTCGTCCCCATCGACCGATAATGATGAGCGGACAGCCAATTGCGTGTTGAAGAAGCGCATCCAACCGATTCGCTTCGGTAATAGTGAAACTGAGTAACATGGCTGACCAAACGTTGCGTTGATCTGCGTCGGGCGAACAGCCGTCCACCCATCTTGTTGTACCTCGCATACCGTGTAATCACCCGCTTTGACCTTGATCGATACACGACCCTCAGCGTCTGTTATATCAGTAGCAACAAGCTGATTATCAATGTCGTACACCTCAATTTCCCAGCCTGCCATGAATGGTTCCCCGTTCTGATAATTACCGCTACCATTCAGGTCATTGACCTTCCGAGCGTTGATAA
>JAHDEN010000269.1 GCA_020628815.1 Chloroflexota bacterium
TATCTTTCATGTAGGCGATCTACTTATGTCAGTATCCAAGTAGATAACTATCTTAACAGTGATTGGGCAGATCACTGATCCAAAGAAGTTCTGGATACGGGCGCTTATGCAAAATCACAGTATTGCGGCAACCCCGAGATACATCATAACACACACCATACGAGACTATAGGGAATTAGTTTGTAAGCATCTAACTTTCACGATGCTTGGCTCTGTGATTACATGTAACTAGTCGTGTGGAGAGATTGATAATGAACATTGTTGAAAACCAACCATCAAACAAGGGCGTCAATAAAGAGGAAACTAAAAGGAAGATCCATGATCCGATTACGTTAAATACGGCATGTCGCCAGTTTAATGATCTGATCATCTACAACCGACTTAAACATCTTCCAAAAGTAGACATACACCGCCATTTTGAAGGCTCTCTACGACTCAGTACGCTGTCAGAAATCGCACGCATGTTTAAGATGGATTTACCGGCCGACCCAGTACTGCTTGCCCCTATGGTGCAAATGGTAGAAGAAGTGGCCGACTTTCAAGTTTTCCTCGCCAAGTTTGGAACGTTACGCAAGTTCTATCAATCACCAACAATTATTAAACGGATCGCTTATGAGGTCGTCGCAGATGCTGCGATGGACAATGTGAAATATTTAGAGCTGCGTTTTAGCCCACAAGCGCTAGCGGCCGAAAAAGGGTTTCCTTTAGAAGATGTAACCGATTGGGTGATCGAATCAGTCCGCGAGGCAGCCGAAGACTTCAACATAATTGTTAATCTCATCATTACCCTTGTGCGCCATGATCCTATGCATTTGGCCGAACGTGTGGCTCGGATCGCTATGGATCGTAAAAACTACGGCATTGTTGCGTTAGACCTAGCGGGTGACGAAGTTCACTTTCCGGCCGATCTGTTTACCGGCCTGTTTCGCGAAGCAAAGCAAGAAGGGCTAAAAGTGACCATTCATGCAGGCGAATGGACCGGCGCTGATAGCGTTCGCCAAGCGGTGGTTGATATCGGTGCTGATCGGATTGGGCACGGCGTCCGTGCGTTAGAAGACGATTCATTGATGCAAATGCTCAAAGAGCGGAAAATTCCACTTGAAATGAGTTTGGCGAGCAATGAACAGACGGGATCAGTCACATCGATCATCGACCATCCTTTAAAAGAGATGTGGAAACGGGGGATCAAAGTTACCTTGAACACCGATGATCCAACCATCTGCAACGTGACCATGACAGACGAGCTCGCATTTGCGGCCGACTACCAAAAGATGAATTTCTTTTGTTTGTATGACTTGACTTGGAACGCTTTAGAAGCAGGGTTTATGTCAAACTCTCAACGAGACAAACTAAAACAATATGTTCGTCATGAGTGGGCTCAAGTTGACGAACAAGCAGATAAGCAGACGTTCTAACTTTGATTCCAATCCGCGATGGCGCTTTGTAGCAGCTGTTTAACCCCATCGTCCGGAATCTCTTCTACGGCATCATATGATTTGCCGTCCACAATAAACTCTAGCTCTCCACGCAACTTAGATCGCAATTCAATGTGCCGTCCTGAAAAGGTCGGCATTTTTGTTATTTTATTTTGTAGGATGGTGTTGATTTGGCTGCCAATATCGAGCTTAGGCAGCAATTCTTCACTTTCTGGCCCAGATCTGTTGGATAGCCCACGTAAGCGGCCCAGAAGACCACCATCTGGCTTAGCTGGCTCCGGTTCGGCCGTTTGGAACGATTGATTGCGCAACGCCTCTAAAAAGGCCTTTTGTTCAGCAGTGGCTGATTCTTCGGCCGAAGCTGAGCTTTCAGTCGATAGATCCAAACCCACCTTGTCAGAAACAGCAAGGGGAACTGTCAGCGATAACTCTTCTTCAAGTTCAGAGCTAAGGTCTAATTCTGCGGCCGGACTATCAATGGTGATCGGTTCGCTAACCTGTACGGTCGGAGTTTCGGGCACGGCCAGCCCTTCGAGATACCCGCCTTCAACCATTTGCTCTAAGCCACCTGCCATATCAACCAAATCCGCAATCGTTTTACGGATCACATGCTGCACCCGCTCGTCACCAATTTCGTCGACGCTGCCGTAAAGCTCTCCACGGATGCGCATCAGCTTTTTGCCTTCTGGTGATGTTTTAAGAAAACGTAGAATTTCGATTGTTTTTGACATAGTATTTTTGAAATTAGGGTCTTCGTTTATAAATCAATCAAGGATTGGATTGGTATCATATCCTTGCAAGCGAAAGTCCTAAAATGGCGTTTACTTTTGACAAACGGGGCAAAAATGGGTGCTACGTTGGGCCAGTACAATTCGCTCTATCGGCGTACCGCAGTCATAGCAGGGGTTGCCCGTGCGTCTGAACACATTAACCGCATTTTGCATATCACCTTTGGTGCCATCTGGCTTTACATAGCTATCGATGCTAGCACCTTCGCGGTCTATTCCATTTTGCAACGAATGTCGGATTCCGGCCCATAGTAAATCTTTCTCACTCTGGGTTAGCGTGTTCGCGTGCCGATCCGGCCGAATTTTGGCATAAAACAGCGATTCGTCTGCATAAATGTTGCCCACACCCGCCACAATGGTTTGATCCAGAATGAGCGGCTTGATGACACGAGTGCGGCCGGCGATTCGTTGGGTGAACACATCGGTTGTGAAGTCGTCCTCAAGTGGTTCTGGCCCCAATTTTGCCAAAATTTCGAGTGGGTCTTTGACCAGATAGATCCGGCCGAATTTGCGAACGTCCCGAAATCGCAGGTCGTCACCATCCTCAAGATGAAACAAATTGCGCACATGTTTATGCACCGGCTGGTCAGTTGGCACAACGGCTAGGTGACCGGTCATTTTTAAGTGGACGATTAGCGTTTCTGCCCCATCATCCAGGCTCATAACGATATATTTGGCTCGGCGAGTAATGGCTGTAACCGTTCTCCCTCGAATGCGGTCTCTAAGTTGATTTACATCGTCAGGGACAACAATTTGGTTGGGCCAATAGCTTTCAAATCCGCTAAACGTGCGCCCCACAAGCGGGTCACGCAGGGCGCGCACAACTGTTTCTACCTCTGGTAATTCTGGCATTAGCTTAAAATCGTAAAGTTGCCGCTATCATAAAATAGCTCGTCATCAATAAAGATTTGACCGCCGTCACGCATGTCGCAGATCATGTCCCAATGCACGGCCGATTTGTTTAATCCACCTGTTTCAGGATAGCTAGCCCCAACCGCCATGTGCATGGTGCCACCAATCTTCTCATCGTACAAAATTGAGCGGGTAAAACGCTGAATGCCCATGTTGGTGCCGACGGCGAATTCGCCCAAGTAACGTGCGCCGGGGTCTGTGTCTAACACAGACAGCAAGTATTCTTCGTTTTTCTTGGCGGTGGCACCCACGACTTTCCCATCTTCAAATTTTAGTTCAATGCCATCAACTTCTCGGCCGTTATGGATGGCGGGGAATGTATACTTGATCCAGCCGTTAACCGATTGTTCAACCGGGCCGGTAAAAATTTCGCCGCTGGGCATGTTCTTCTTGCCGTCAGAGTTGACAAAGGTACGGCCGTCAATCGAAAGGGTGAGATCAACATTTGGCCCTTTTACACGCACATCTTTTTTGCCAGCCAAATAATCAACCAATTTTTGTTGCATGGCTGATAAGGCGTTCCATTCAGCCACCGGATCAGCTTTGTCAGCATGGCACGCCCCATAGACAAAATCTTCAAATTCTTCTAAAGACATATCCGCATCTTGTGCGTAGGCGGCCGTCGGGAACATCGTGCCAACCCAACGCAGGTCACCTTCTGCGCTACGTTTCATGTATGTCTCTCCCATTTCACGTTTGGCTGCGGTTCGGCGTGACTGAACCTCTGCCGGGACGGAGCTTTTATGGCGTGTGTTGGTGTCGGCCGAAATCGAGATAAATGCGTCGGCCGTGACATAGGGAAACGCTGAAGTTGGCTCAACAAAATCGATCTGCTCATCACTCCCTTCTCGCAAAAGATACTCCTCAAATTCAGGCTCGCGCCAGATAGGGACCGCATGGCCACCGGCCCGAATCACTTCTTTATGCACCTGCTTAATGAGCGGTAATCCGGCCGCACTGCCACGGACCGCAACAACATCCCCTTTTTTGACCCCAATCGAATAATTTACAAGTAGATTCGCGAGTTTTTCAATGCGTTGATCTGCCATATTTTCTCCAATAGATTTTTCAGAATATAATACCATTCCAGAGGGCTTTTAGCTTCTCTGCTAATTAAATTTTGCGATTTAAACCTTAAGCGCGCTCAGCAATTAGGTTAGATCTACACTCTCTAATATCGTTTCCATGGTTCCTGATGATCGTGTGTTGGTAGCTTACGTGCCTACACCTGCAGATTTCAAAAAAATTGAAACTCAAAACTGGTATCGCATCCCTCAAAAGTCTGCGCCAAAAGGGCTTTATGCTGAATATATAGCCTTTTATTTTGGGCGGCGCTTCGGGGACCAAAAATGGGCCATCCATTATTATGCAAAAAATTTGGGGCATGAATTGGTGCGTCGCATTGATATTTTGCCCGATGAGCCAACCCATCCACGTGCCCAAGAAATTTATTACCAAGTGCAGCTGGGCAGCTTGCAGGCGATTGAACGGCCGATTATTAGCCTGCAATGGCGCAGGGTATTATTTATCCATACCACTTGGGATCGATTTGAAGAGGCTAGCGAAATAAATGATCTTTTGTTAGATGGGGAGACTTTGGTGGATAGGCAATTCGTCGCTTTGCGGGATGATGAAGGGCCACGTTACCAAATAGCAGAATCACCAACAGCCTATGAATGGTAGCTGTTTTCTGAGGCTTGAAGGGGGTAAACAAAAAAAGCCGACTCAGATGAGCCGGCTTTTTGCATTATAAGTTGAACCTCTGTCTAGCCACCAACGGGGACTTGCTGAGGTTGTTCAATCGGTTGGAGATAGTCGCTGTCAACCGCTGGCTGACGAGGAATTCGATTTTTCCAGTTTTCGAATACTTGAATATCACCATTTTGCCGCTGATCGTTTAGCCACTCTTGCAACGCTTCATTTTCAAGCTGATCTATGCGGAATGCGGGTAGCTCTAGCTCTTGGTTAGACGTTGCCTGTGCAATGATAAATACGGGCAAGCTGCTTTGGGCGTCAGCATCTTGGATGATGCCGCTCGTTTCGCCAACCGCTAGATCAAACAAGGTGTTTGGCAGGTCTTGATACGCACGTTCGTATTCGGCCGCTGTCCACTCAACGCGCTCGATCGCTTGTGGCGGGCGGCTGTTGTCTGTTTGTGGCGGCAAGCTACGAATTTCGTTCCACACTTGCAAGAAGCCGTCAGATTCGATTCTAGCTAACCCTTCGGCCGCTTCGTCTTCAGTTGCATACACAATCAAGAATGAAGAAACATGGGGGGCCATATTGGTGCCACCATTTTCTGCATAAATCGCTTCACCCAGCTTTCTGAACAGCAAAGTCTCTTCAGTTTGGGTCTCAAGCGCAGACGCATTTACACCCTGATCAGTTAAGCGATCTAGATCTTCCTGACGTTGTTCTTCGAACGATTCCAAAGATACAGGTGTGTTGGTTGGACGAGGTGTTGGGGTTGGGAACTCTTCGGCCGGAACCTCTTCCTCAACAACAGCCTCTTCTTCAACAGGTGCTGCATTTGGATCTGGGATCGGTGTGATCGAAGGAGTTGGTTGAACCGTTGGCTCTTCGGTTGGGAATGGAGTTGGCAAGCCACCATCAAAATAGGAGTATTGCTCACCGATCAGTGCATCAACTTCATCCGAGCTAACATTGATGCCACGTTTTGCAGCTTCTTGTCTTACCAACTCGGTCGAAATCATACCTTCGAGTACGCCTTCACCCAATTGTTCATGACCAAAGCTTAAAACATTTAGCTGCTGCCCAAAGAACTGTTGGATGGTTCGGATCGTATTCAACCGAGCCTCTTCTTGATCTTCTGCTTCAGCGTCGTGAAACAGCTCGTAATTATCATCAATGGTTGAAATTAGCTGAGCCCGTTGGAAACGAACTTGATCACGCCAATCTTCCATTTTGATTTCTGTCCCATTCACAACTGCGACAGCTTGCTGAGGCACAAATACAAATTCAATGATTGCGCCAATAACCACAATAAGCAGGATTAATCCTAAAATAGCTAACCCGATGATGCGCATCGTGCGTAGCTGTTGCTCTTGTTGTTTTGCAAACCGTTCTTCACGTCGCCGTTGACGCGTTGTGGTGGGGGGATTTGGGTTTTCTCTTTTTGCCATGGCTTTAAATTCCCTTGTTTTAAATCACAATTGGTTGGATTTAGGTAGCTCCCCAAAAAGTAATTTGATGACGAAAGTTATAAATTAAATAGATCAAAAACTTAGTTTATATAAAACCGGGAGAAATGAATTCATTTCTCCCGGTTTATGTGTAAGCGATAGTTTAAGCGATCTTAGTCTTGAACAAATGGGATCAGGGCCAAATGACGTGCCCGTTTGATCTCACGTGCTAATGCGCGTTGATGTTTGGCACACAACCCGTTTAAGCGCATTGGCTTAATCCGGCCGTGAGATGTGATGTATTGGCGCAAAGAATCTGGGTTTTTGTAGTTAAACTTGATCGTTT
>JAHDEN010000048.1:0-23820 GCA_020628815.1 Chloroflexota bacterium
ACGATAGTCGAGCGAATCATCGCTAAATTTGTGCATGAGCGTTGTGAACCACCATGAAAAACGAATCGCTTTCCAGACTCGGCGTAACGCAACTTCCGAATAGCGATCAAGTAGGTCGGTCCGCTTTTCACCGTAAAAGGCGATGAGTGCACGTGATAAATAAAAGATGTCAGACGCTGCGAGATTTAGTCCTTTGGCGCCGGTTGGTGGCACGATGTGGGCCGCATCCCCAGCCAAAAACAGGTTGCCGTAGCGCATCGGCTCAGCCACAAAACTGCGTAGTGGCGCGATGCTCATTTCAAGTCGCGGTCCTGTGACTAGGCTTTCGGCCGCATGTTGTGGCAGTCGTCGGCGTAACTCATCCCAAAACATGTCATCGGTCCAATTTTCAACCTTGTCCCCTAATTCGCTTTGGATGTAGTAGCGACTGCGGGTGTGCGAGCGCATGCTGCACAGGGCAAACCCTCGTTCGTGATTGGCATAGATTAGCTCTTCGTCCACCGGAGGTGTGTCTGACAAAATCCCCAGCCAGCCAAACGGATATATTTTTTCGTACGTTTTTAGTTTGTCGGCCGGTATCGTTTTGCGGCCGACCCCGTGATAGCCATCGCACCCCATCACAAAATCACAGGTAAGCGATTTCTTCTCACCGTTTTCTTCGTAGATGATTTTTGGGCTACCGGTTTCCACGTCTTCAATCGCCACGGCCGGAGTCTCGTATTTGATGATGCCTCCAGCTTCAAGATGGAGCGTGATCAGATCACGAGTCACCTCGGTTTGTCCCCAAACCATCACCCCGTCACCAGCATATTTTGCCATGTCTACTCGCTCTAATCGGCCGTCAAATGCAAGAGCGTAGCCATCGTGCGGAATGCCAAGGTTGTTCATCCGTTTGTCAGCGCCGATGGCGCGTAACATGTCAACGGTTCCTTTTTCGAGCACCCCCGCACGAATTCGTGATTCAACGTATTCCCGACTTTGCCGCTCAAAAATAACGGTGTCGATCCCTTGAAGATGCAGGGTGCGGGCTAACAAAAGCCCGGCCGGGCCGGAGCCAATGATTCCGACTTGTGTTCTCATAGTTTTTCTTCCCGATTGGTTAGTTTTTGCATCAAGACAATTAGCTGGTCCCATTCGGCCGGGGTTAGATTACTTTCCGCCATCAGTCTTGTTTCTACCGCTTTGGCGGCCGTTTCAATTTTTGGCAGGATGGCGTGTCCGGCTGGGGTGACGGCTACCGAGTGGCGACGACGATCTTCGGCCGAGCGGACCCGTTCAACCAATCCTCGTTTTGCCAGCGCGTCTAAAACCCCAACCATCACCGTAGGAGTTGTGCCGATGTGGGCCGCGATTTCTTTTTGTGAAACGGTGGGGTTGTTGGCAATAAACTCAAGAGCGATGACTTGTTTCGGGGTGAGGTCTAGGCCGGTTAGTTCTTCGGTAAAAAGCTGAGTAGCTCGCAAATGGGATAGGCCGGACATGTGGCCGATTAGGCTGGTTAGGTAGCTGTAGTTGTGGATAGGCGAAAGGGTTACCATGTAAATAGTTTATCAAGTAAACTAATTTCGGCAAATAATCTGGAAGACAATTTTCTGCCCAATTTTGAATAACGGCTGGCGTGATTGGCTAACAGACTTCCTGTCATTTGGCCCATAATCAACCGGCGTGAGCAAATAATAAAGGGCCAATGGCCAATAGATATTGGCTGACGAGTTTCGCCAAATCTCCCAGTCATTGGCCTAACCTTGTTCTAGTTTTGCAAGCTGGTTCGGCCAAATGACAGGGAGAACGTGCAATATTTCGTTAAACAAATCTCAAGCCCTTGTAAGAAAACCTCCGAGGCCTTTGCTGATAACGCGCTACAAATCGATGTTGAGTTTTTGAAATTCTGCAGAGGCTTTTTTGAGCTCATTGGTGATTAGCTCTTGATTCGGCCGGACTCGATCCTCGGGGCCAACAACTGTGAAGGTGAGGGGGGCAGACCCTTTGACTGGGACTGCTACCGCCATGATGCCGTCATAATACTCCCCATGCTCTATCACGACGCCGTCTTGGCCAGTTTGGGCCAGCCGTTTTTGATAGGCGGCCAGCGTAGTAATCGTTTTTGTTGTAAACGGTTTGAATGGCTCATGCAGAATTGTTTCAACCTCGGCCGGATTGAGCTGAGAGAGCAGGGCCATCCCTGTGGCACCAAATGGGAGTTCGCGACGGGCTCCAGCTCCGGCGACAAACCGCAGTGGGGATTCAGACTCAATTACATGTAGGTACAAAACCTCCCCTTGCTCAAGTTTTGCGGTGATGATTGTTTCACCCGTGGCTTGAGCCAGCGGGCCGAGCAGATCGTTCAAAATGTCATCAAGCTGGAGCTGTTGCTTGGCGATAAGCCCCATCCTAAAAGCAACTATGCCGAGCTGATAAAGTTTGCCGTTTTGCGACATAAAGCCCAATTCTGTTAGCTCTTGGAGCAGGCGAAAAACGGTTGGTTTTGGCAGGCCGGTTGCATTGATTATCTCTGTCAGGGTTAAGCTCGGCCGTTCAGGGCTAAACGCATCAAGCACTACTTTGACTTTGCCTAAAACCGTTTTAGGTGAAGTTGGATTCTGCTTAGGCATAGTTAGCTGTTAGCCTTTTGCTCCAAACATTTTTTCGAGCGTCATCGGTTCACCGGGGAATTCAGAATCTTGAAGTTCGACCCCTGTGAAGGGGCTGGTTTCAAAATACCAGCGGCGAGAAGCGGGGACGCCCCAAATGCTGGATCGTTTGGTATTGGAAAGCGGCCAGCGGATCGGCTCATGATCGATGTCAATCATTTGGTAGTGAGCGTCGTAAAACTCCATGCGATGGCCGTCAGGATCACGGAAATAGACAAACATGGCGTTTCCAATCCCGTGACGAGACGGCTGGCGGTCGATGATGTCTTCTAAGCCCATACTCCCAACCACATCGGTGATGTGCATGATGGTGCTGGCATCTTTTGATTGCATGGCGAAGTGGTGCAAAGCCGGCCCTTTCCCGGCCGTAAATACGATGTCATGCGGATTCCCTTTGCGCTGGAGCCACGTCCCCCACAACTGAGATTCATCATCCGAATCGGTGTATTCCGAGATGCGAAAGCCTAAATCGGCATAAAACTCCGTTGCGAGCGTGACGTTTTGGCACGGCATCTGAAAATGATCGAGTGCTTTCGGGTGACCGCCCCGATGATGTTGAAACTTGTCGTGCAAACTTGGCACTTGGTCCATGCGGGCACACAGCTCAACCGGCATTCCGTTAGGGTCTTCAAAGTGGAGCGTTTTGCCCTGAAACGGCACATCAACCCAGCGGCACGGTGTGCCTGTCTCGTTAAAGTGAGCATAAGCTTTGTCGAGATCCTCATCCATAAACACCCGTAATCCGATGCGGTCAACGGTGCCGGGCTGGTCGCTTTTGCGTAAGACCACGCTGTGATGGGCGCGCTCGTCGATGCCGCGCAGATACAGCGCATCGGCCGTACGTTCTGTTTCGATGAGGCCCAAAATTTCAACGTAGTGGTGATAACTGGCATCAAGGTCTTTGACGGTCAGGATGACGTGGCTGGCTCGCGTGATATTAAATGGAGGATTGTAATTTGGAGTTGGAATTGGCATGAGATTTTATCACTATCCTTGTGTGATTGTTGTTTCAATCGGCCCAAAAATAGACTGACCGTTTTCGTCAAATGACTCGACTTTGACCACGTCACCGATTTTTAGGAACGGGGTAAGCGGCTGTCCGCTGAGTTTTTGGTCGGTTGTGGCTTCAGATATTGACCCATAGCCAGATTCATGGGATTCATTTGAGACAGTCCCCGCGCCGATGATCGTCCCGGCCGATAGGTCTCGCGTTGCGGCCGCATGTTCAATTAATTGCGGATAGTCAAACCAGAAGTCGGTGGCCGCATTTGGATTGCCAAACCACTCTTCATTGATGGACGATTGGATGTTGATATTTGGCATCGAGCCATCCCAATTATCGCCTAGCTCATCAGGGGTAATAGCGATGGCAGAGAGTGCGTTGATCGGTTTGGCCTGCAAAAAGCCAAACTGCTTAGGGAGCTCCATTTTCGTTTTAACCCGCAGAGTAAAGTCGTTGAATAGCAAAATCAGCTTGATGTGATTGCTCGCTTGGTCCTTGGTTGTTCCCATCGGAACATCATCGGTCACAATGCCGACTTCGCCCTCAAAATCAACGTTGAGTTCGTCGCTGGGGACCTTTAGCTCGCCAAGCGGGGGCTCATATTTGTGAGACATCCCTTGGTACATGAGCGGCTCAGTCTCGTAACGGGGGGGCATGTCGGCCCCACGTGCGGCCCGGGCCTTTTTCATGTGGTGCAAATAGACAGAGCCATCCAAAAATTGATAGCCACGGGGGAATGCGGCCGCGCACGCTTCGAGCTTAAACGGTATCGCATCGGGATGATTGCCCGCTTCTAGCTGGTCAAAGATCGCCTGAAGCTCATTTTTAATCGAATCCCAATTTTCAATTGCCCGTTGCATCGTCATCCCATCGGCCGCTTTGACTGCTTGGGTTAAGGCTCGATTGACCACGATCAATTGGCCGTCTCTGCTATCTGTTTTTAATGTTGCTAACTTCATCTGCACCTCAAAAGTTTTGAAGAATGAAACTATTTATTTTAGTTGAAACAATGTGGACCGTATTGTAAACTAAGCGCAGAATTTCGCAATTAGTTTGTAGGGGTCGAAGGAGTCGGTTTCGACTTTGGAAAGAAAAATCAAATTGGACCTGACCCCTTCAATCCCATTGGTATCAACTTAAGGAAAAAACGAATCATAATAGCCCCAAAAACCTGCCTAATCTCGCAGGATCAATCCTGCGGTTAAAATAGGAAGCCCGATAAATCGGGCTCTGGCGGATATTTCAACCTGATTGATCAGGTTTCTTGTCTTAAACGAGGGCTTGAGCCCTCGGAAAAATGGCTTAAGTTGATACGCATGGGATCCGACCCCTTCAACCCCTACGGAGAAAACCATGAAAAATTACCCACACAAACGCGGCCGGCACACAGATCAAGCTCATGTTCGAGTACCAAACGGCACATTTGAACTTGAGCACGCTCGTGAAGGCTTTTTTAGCGAAGAGGCTTCCCATCTTTATGTGACTGAACCGCCATCCCATTGGAAGCGGATTGAAGGGGATTTACGGCCGCGAGCGGTTGATTGCCGCAAAATGGTGACGGCCGATAGCGAAGACCCCAACGCTTTGCCGACCCAACTGCTTTCTGCGGCCGTATGGTGTGGCAAAAAGACCCTATCGTTCTTTTTAAGCAAACGGCAAGAGGCGATGCCATTCGTCTATAAATCGGTAGATGGGGACGAGATTTACTTTGTGCATGACGGGTACGGCCGGATTGAAACTGAGTACGGTGTGCTTGAATACGAACGTGGCGATTACATCGTCATCCCCCGTGGCTGTTTGTACCGTGTGATTCCAGATGACAATCGGACCTTCATGATCATTGTGGAGTCGATTTCGCCGTATCAAATTCCAGACCGAGGGTTGCTTGGCCCACACGCCATCTTTGATAAAGGGGTTTTGCGTTTGCCCGAGTTTGATGCGCCGCGCGAGACATGGAAACAAGACGAATACGAAGTGCGCGTTAAACGTTTAGGTCGGCTGACCAAAATGTGGTACGACTTTAATCCACTTGCCGCTGTTGCTGGCTGGAAAGGGACGCTGTGCCCGTACATTTTGAACGTGCGAGACATCCGGCCGATCTCGATGATGAACAACCATGTGGTTCCGACGGCCAATACAACTTTCCAGAGTGAAGATGTTTTGGTGACGACATTTGCTCCACGTGCCTTGGGGGATGAAGAAACGCTACGCCTGCCGTTTTATCATCGCAACATCGATTTTGATGAATTTATCTTTTATCACGAGGGGAACTTCTTCTCAAAAGCGGGTATTGAACCGGGGATGTTTACGCTACATCCGGCCGGACTTGACCACGGGCCGCACCCGAAAGCGTTTGAGCGGGATAAAGCCAACATGGAAAAGCTGAAAGCGGAAGGCCAAGACGTCGCTATCGGTAAATCGACTGCGATTAATTTTGACACAACCCACATGCTGTTTGGTAGTGCTGAAATGCAGGCGGCTGAATGGGACGGCTACGGAACGAGTTGGTATGATCAGGAGCAGGAGATGGCGGCCGAAGGGAAGAAGTTTGGACCGGTTTATTAACGCTATTAGCCACTCAGTCTAGAAACAACGAACTACAAAAAAACGCCTTGCTGAAATAATCCAGCAAGGCGTTTCTGTTTAAAAGGCTAGCTCTTCGCTAAAAGAGCAAACGTTTTATCGAGTCACAATCGGTAAGAATAGGATTGAGAATGTGTCATTGTCTTCAGGCTTAGAAAAATCACCCTGATTAACTTGCAATTCAACTTCAACCTCAGTTCCAGCCTCTCCAGCTTCTACAGGGATTAGTTGTAGATAGTATTGGGTACTCTGGTGGACCGCTCCGATCTGCTTCAGATAGCTCATGTCTGTTGATCTGTTGCCGCCAAGCGGATTGACAAACCCCGCTTCTGGCTCGATAGGTAGCACCAGTTGGTGCTCAAGACCGGCCGGACTGCTTAGAACCGTACGACCCAAATCATCTACTACATAAACGGCCATTTCTTGCGGAACGCTAAAGGCGATCTCGAAATCTGGTAAATCTAAATACCAGCTGGTTGGGCATGTTAAGCAGTTGGTGCCAGGGATAGGGAGCAAGGGGAGCGAGCCATCAGGACCAAACAAGATGCGGACATTTTGTGGAATTTCCCATAAATCTTGTGCTTCATTGTCGTCGCACAGTGACCCTAAACCGTTGCCATCAATATCAATTTGGTCAGGATTTGGGGTGTTGTCACAGTTGTCATCAACGTCTAAAACATCGTCGTTATCATCATCATTGTCGCACACGTTGCCCAGTCCATCACCGTCTGTGTCTAGCTGGTCAGGATTTGGAACATCGCAGTTGTCACACGCATCACCTACGCCGTCACCATCGCTATCTGCTTGATTCGGGTTTGGTGTGAAATCACAATTGTCGGAATCGTCCAGTACCCCATCGTTATCGTCATCTATATCACATAGATTGCCTCGGCCGTCTCCGTCATTATCAAGTTGATCAGGATTTGCTCTTGAGCGGCAATTGTCGTCAGCATCAACAACCAAGTCTTCATCAGTGTCGTCGCATGCGTCACCTTCATTGTCACGGTTCCAGTCCCGTTGTTCATCGTTGGGGACGGTGCGGCAGTTATCGTCAGAATCTAAGTGTGCGTCGTTGTCATCATTGTCGTCACACGCATCTCCCAAACCGTCGCCATCGTTGTCAAATTGGCGGATATTCGGGATGTCTACACAGTTGTCTCGACTGTCTGAGATGCTGTCTTGATCAGCATCAAAAACCTGGCTGCAGTTGGCCGTTACACCGCCAACTCCCACAGAACGCCATGCCCCTTCAACCTGACAAACGTCTGTGTCTGTAAACCCATATTGGCCGTTGCGCACATAGCTTCGGGCTTGGGCGATCATGGCCAGATTGGCATCTGAAAAATCGCTGTTGCTCGATAACCTTTGGGTCAGCACATCGTAATACAAACGGCCGACTTTTGTAGGACCTAGTCTGCGCACCGTAATGCCGTTGTGCCAATCTCCATCGGTCAACAGGTAAGCGACCTTGTTAGGGATACCGCTGTTGGTGTGAACACCACCGTTATCACTAGACAAAGGAAGCACAGCGAAATTGTCCATATGATCTGGATCGCCATGTGCAGGCGGGTTACTCAAATCACGAATAATTCCAAACGAACTGCCTTCTCCGATTGTCCAGTTTTCATCAAGCAAAGCACCAAAGACGTCGGCAAAGCTTTCATCAAGCGCTCCAGATTGGTTTTCGTATTTCAGGCCGGCCGTGTGCTCGTCTAGCCCGTGGCTAAATTCATGCCCGACAACATCAAGCGTCGCGGTGCCATCGGTGAACATCATGTAATTGCACCACCCAGAATAGTAGGCGTTAGTGATTGGATTTCCTGCGCTGTTGTTCTGGGTTAAGTCTGTATATAAATCAATCTTGCCCCCACGATTGTTCCAGCCACGACGGCTAAAGTTGTCGTAGAAATATTGATAGGTTTGATGTAGGGCACGATCCGCATTTTGTCCGTCTAGGTTGGTGTCGGCCGCATTTCCGGGATACCCGGTTGGTCCGTTTTCATCAAACCATTCAGGCGCAGTGGTCAGCAGGCGACCAAAACAGCGGCGCAGTCTTTCACGTCCTCCTAAATCATAAACCGAGAAATCTTGACCGGGCCGAGTCGCCTCATGAACGCCCTGAATTTGGGCCAATAAATCGCCTGAAATCGCATCGACAATGGTGGTGATGGTGCCCTGCAGCGTTTCAATTGAGAATAAATAGCCAAGCTGAGCCTGATCTTCTTTTGTACCTTCGGCCGTGGTGCGACCAATTAAATTGTTGTTGAAATAAACCAGTTTAGGTTCACCTGCCACTCGAACTGGACCATGCTCCTGGGCTGTTAAATCTAGGGCAATCGTTTCAGCTTCGGCTTTGGTCAGATGAGGCTCAATCGGAGCAATAGATTTGGTCGGTAGTAAGTTGATCGAAACATCATACACGGTTCCTGATTCAAGATGAATGTCGATTGAACCACCATAGACGGGGACTCCGCTGAACTGCTGGCCAAAGAAAATGTGATAGATATCTCCCTCTTCTTCCGTAATTCGATCAAGGTACAGGTCTGTTGCGGGATTGATTGGGAATGTCTCTGGGTATTCGGCCATGAATCGCAGTGCCTGTTCAACAGGATTGGTGGCAGCCGAATTGACCGGAACAGCTAAGGTTAAATGTTCTACACGGCCGGAATCGACATAAATTTCTGCTTCAAGGTTAGACAATTCACTCAGTGTATCTAACTCTACTGAGAGAGTTGAAACAACTAAAAACTCAGCACCGGCACGTTGCTCAAATTCACCCGTTCCACATGGTTCCAAAGCACAAACTTCAATGGTGTGGAACCCGTCTTCTGCATTGACCGGGATACTGAATGACTGTTCGAAGCTACCTCCGGCCGGGATATCAAAAACAACTTGCTCAACCCCATCCCACAAAATTTGCCCTTTATAACTACCGGGGGTAAACCCTGAGCCGATTATTGTGATTGTATTGCCCGCTAGGCCATTTGATTGGCTAACGGTCAGCTGTGGGCTGTTGGGAAGCGGGGTTGGCTCTGGCGTGGGTGTTGGTATTTCGGTAGGGATTGCAGTTGGTTCTGGCGTGGGTTCCGGTAAGTTGTAGCTTATTCTCAACTCTGGTTTTACGTTTCCATTATCACTTTGAAACGCTTTGTAAGCGAAACCGGTTTCAGGTTCATTTAAGGCCAATCCAAAATTAGTGCTTGGCTTGTCAACCCATCTTTGAACCATGGGAGTGATGTCGCCCCAAGATTGAACACCAAAGAAATCTTTGACATTGGTGCTGGCTTCACAAGTGTCGCTAAACGTAGGTGCTTCATCCCTTGTGACAGTCTCATCCCAAAAACTAGTGACCTGTTGTACACAAATCGTCTTTTCTAATGTCGTTGAATCTGCACTTGTTTCATGCCAAATCTTAAATTCAGCTGATTCGATAATCGCATCGGCCGGAATTGCAGAAAGGTCAAATTGAAATAGACCAAACGATGGGTAAGTAAATTCGTCATGGCCAACAAAAATATATTGATCATTTGGGTCTGGCGTTTGCGATCCAGGCGTCATGTTGACATAGGTGTCAAGCGTTGGATTGAGGATCAAGGTAGTGGCTGAACTGGCTTCGGGAGCACGCGCGGCCAAATCGGCCGAATAGCCACTGGTGCCAGCTAGCATCGCAGTCACCTCTTGAGGTGGCTGGGACGATGTGAGGCCGATAAAGAAACTTGTTTCGCCGTTACCCGTGCTTGCACCAGCACAAACGGGTGGCGAAAAGTTGAAGGTAACAGTGTCCCCTGTTTGTCTCGCTTCTTTGGGCTGGATTGTGCCCAGACCACCAGCCGTCACAACAAAAACCTCTTCTGGTTTGCCATCAGCGTCATAATCTAGAGGCACAACAGGGCCAAACGGAATCGAAAGGCTGGTTATACAATCGATGTTCGCAACACCAACGATGTTGCGAATATCAACTCGATATTCATATCCATACAACCCTTCGGCCGCTGTGCCAGCTTCCCCGACAGGGAATGTCCGCGACTGCAAGAAGCCGCTGCCTGAATGGGCCGGTAGCGTAATTGGTGCAGTTGAATCACTGACTGTGATTTTGCAATCAGTATCAAAAACGCAGTTAATGGCGGGCGCTGAGACGGTTGTCATTGCCAGTGTTAAAGTTGGGCTTGCAAAGGTCGCAGGCGATTTCTGGAAAGCCAAAACGGCACCCAAAATGCAGACCAACAATAATATCGTTTTAACATTTTTCATGAAATTTCTCCTTTAATAAGCTAAAAGCTGGTATGAGAAATAGGATTGCTGACTTTTATTCGGAAAAGTCTGGGAAACGCTCGGAATTTTTGATCATAGATGGAAGATATTGCCGCTTTTAAATCACGATTGAGAGGACAAGCAGCTGGTTTTGTCCTAAAATTACGCTTGCTAGGAAAGGGTGAAAAAGGAAAATGCTTAAATTTGGTGACTATCTTTCAAACGCATTGCATGACATCAAACGCTTCTCGGGTAAAAAGATTAGTGTTGTTATGGACGAACTCGGCTACGGGTTCGAGCCGGAGCTGTCGGGGGATACCATCGAGAGCTGGCGTTACCGTAAAGCACCACCTACATTGGCCCATTTAGAGACTTTGGCCCGCCTAATCATCGCCTACAAAACGCCTCAGCATGATCAAGAGTGGCTCGATGCTTTCCTGAAAAGTGCTGAACATCCATACCCTCAAGCGTTAGCCAATGAGCTTTTCCCAGATGAAGATGCACCGGCCGAAACTGAAGTCGCTACTCACCCCGTTCAACCAATCCCGTTAGCCAATCCCCCATCTTTAAAAGCGTACAGCCCACCGGTGCAAAGCGGCTTTGTCGGCCGCACGGCCGAAATCGCACACTATACCCATCAACTAAAAAACCAATCAGTTGCCGTTATCAGCGGGATGGCTGGCGTAGGCAAAACCAGTTTGATGAGCACCATCAGCTCACAATATGGCAGTCAGCCGGTGTTTTGGCACAGTTTTGCCCACGGCACGGCCGAGTCGATCGCCCTGCGCCTCGCAGGATTTGTGGCAAATCTGGGTCAACCCGATTTATGGGAGATGTTTGAGTCGGCCCGCTTGACCGGCGGCCGGCCGCCCGAATTTAGCATGAGCCTCGACATGCTTTCAGTCGTTTTAGGTGAGCTTTCAGATGGAGTCTTGATTTGTCTAGATGATTTGCAGTTTGTCGATGAAGACGCCCGGCTCGAAGAGTTTGTGCGTAAGCTATTGCCACTCGAATCGGTCAAGCTCTTAATCACCACACGCAGATACCCATCTTATTTACCCACCGAGCAAAAGGCACAGCTAAAAGGGCTTTCAAACGCTGAAACGGCCGACTTGCTTGCCAGCCGAGACGTCAGCCTAGCCCAAGATCTAACCGTTCGTTTGACGGAGCTAACGGCCGGAAATGGTGCCTTCTTGACCCTAGCCAGCGTTATCCTAAAAAACAGCCGCAACCCCGAAGCGGTGATCGGGCAGTTGGCCCGTGAAGACGACATCGAACGCTTTTTGATGGAAGAAGTGAATGACCGGCTTGAAGGGGGGGAACAGCGGGTGATGGAGGCGGTTGCCATTTTGTCAGGGTATCCAGGCACCCGTGACGTGCTTGAGGCGATCTTAAATATGCGCGATGTGCGCCGCCTGCTACGTGGATTGGCGGACCAATATTTAATTTTGGTTGATGAAAATGATACGGGGGATCGGGTCTACCAACAGCATCAAATTATTCAGACGTTTTACTATGAACAACCACGCAAATCAAAGCGAAAAGAGATGCACGGCCGGGCGGCCGATTTTTATGAGTTTGAAGAGCCAGAGCCGTTTAAGGCGATGCTTCATCATGGGAAGGCCGGGCAAAATTCGGCCGTGATGCTGTTGGCTAGCCAGCATTTTTATGATGTGGTGAACAGTGGGGATGGGCGTGCCTTAACGACGATTTTGGACCAAGTTGACATGATGTCATCCACGCTGTCGCAGACCGACATTGTCCAATTTTTGTTGGCTCGCGGCCGGTTAAGTTTGATTTTGGGCGACTTGGAGCCGGCCGAAGCTGATCTGCAAGAGGCGGCCGAGATGTTGCAATTTCTGCCGTCCAACGATGAATCTGACACACTTAAGGCCAACGTATGCTTGGCGATGGCAAATCTATTTGAAAGGCAAGAGCCGCCCAAAGCACTTATTTGGGTTCAGCGTGGGTTAGAGCTTGCTCCAAACGATCAGCTACGGCTCAATGCAGAACTAAAGTCATTAGCTGGGGTGCTCAACTTTCATTTGGGTAATTTGGGTGAATCTCAAGAATTCTTGATGGATGCACTTGAGACTATTCCCGAAGGAGCCTCCCATTTGCGTATGACAACCCTGCGCAATTTGGGCAGCCTGTTTGGCAAAATGGGGCAACAATCTCGGGCCAGAGACTTGAATCAGCAGGCTTTTGAATTATCTGTTGGGCTTAAAGATTACAATTTGCAAACTTCAATTTTACTGGGATTTGGACCTGTCAAATATCAAAGTGGCGACTGGGCTGGGGCTATTAAAGATTTAACCCAGGGGCTTAAGTTGTCACAACAGCTTGGGAACCGTGAGTTGACGGCCTCCACGATGCTTAATTTGGGGAGTTGTCACCTGACTGCGGGGAATGATGAATTGGCCGAACGCCATCTAAGCCAAGGGCTTAATTTGCTTAAAGATTCTGAAATCCATATACGACAGGTTGCCCTGAATCGGCTGGCTCAATTAAGTTTATATCAGCAAACTTATGACCGCGGTTTAAAACTTCTCGAAGAGTGTGAAGCGCTTTGTCAGATAAGCAAAGATCAAAATTCTTTGACGTTCATTTATTCAATTCGAGCCGAACTATTTCTGGGTAAAGGGGAGATTAAATCGGGTAAAGAATGGGCTGAAAAAGCCGTAAAACACAGCTTGTCATTGGGGGATAGGTATTCAACCGGGATGGCATATATAGCATTGGGGCGTTGCTTGAAGAGGGAAAAAGAGTTCGAGGCGGCCGAAAAGACATTTAAGCAAGCAATGACTTATTTTGAAGATGAAAGCCCACATGATACAGCTATAGTTCAGATGGAGTTGGGTCATACCAAAGCGCTACTGGGAGAAAAAATTGACGCCCAAGTTTATTTGGAGCACGCTCACTCAACATTTGAATTCCTTGGCGCCAATCGTCAATTAGCACAGATCTCCAGCTACCAAACTACTTTTGGTTAATTTTTTCCGAGAAAAGCCTTAGCCGTTTTCGGAGTTTTGTGAGGGACAATTTCTAAAATAAGAGGGAAAAACGAAAGTCTATTATGAGGTAATTAGTGATGAAAAAAGTAGGAATATTCGTGGGGCTGTTGTTTAGCATCGTTCTGGTTAGCCAGACTGTTTCAAGACATGAAGTCGTTAATGCACAAGGTGGAAGTGGCGGCTGGGTGACACCAGCATCTGAGACTTCATGGCGGATTACACAAGCCTGCCAAAATGGAGCGTATATGGATATGGTGAACACTGTATCAGATGATCCAGACACTGAATCTCAACTTGATATTGGTGTTACAGCTTGGATTCGTCCATATCTCTACCCTGAAACGCTCGATGATAGCTATTTTCTAACCCAGATAAATGAAGATGATCTTGCATTTTCTTTAACCTATCTTAATTCTCTGTCACCAACTCAACGTTTCAATTATCAGCCTGATAGCTACGCAGGAAGTCCATTTATTGATGAAAGCCTAAGTTCCGGAACGGCATATTATTTGTACAAACGTGACAACGTCATTCGCTGGCCGCAAACTGTTCCTGCTGACTCAATTGTCATATTTGATGGGGGAGGGCTTTCTGCTTCTAAGGTAGAGTCTTGCTTGGTTCCATCAATTGAAGTTGCATCCCAAAACCTGCTGACAGCAATAGATATTGGCGCGGCGCACGACTTTATGAATGCGAAAACTGTGTACACGGTAGTTGATACTCCTGCTCAAGGAGATTTGAAACTAGATGATGTTTCTCTGTCGAGTGGCGACACTTTTACTTATGACCAGATAGCGGGGAATCAAGTGAGCTACGATTCTGAAACATTGCGGGCCGACGAAATTAAATTTAATTCCAGAGCCACAGTTCGGTTGTCAGTTAATTCAAACGGGAACCAAGCGATCGGTACACGCCCTGCTCCCTTTGTTCCCGGTAGCCGCTCATATGAGCCAGCAATTTCGGCCGATGGTTCGAAAATTGCTTTTACATCTTCCGCTACTAATTTGAGTCCTGTAGATGACAACCTCGCAAGCGATGTTTTCTTACGTAGCCTTCAAGCCGATTCATCTGAAACGATACTTCTTTCATCTGCTCATGGAGGAAATAGCAGGGTTACTGCAAGCGATTCATCATTTCAACCTGATATTTCGGCCGATGGAAGAAATATTGCATTCGCAAGTCGTGCAAGTGATTTAGACGAGGAACCAGCTGTGGATGGCTCGTATCAGATTTATAAAGCTGAATCTCCATTATTCTCAGATAGCTACACGACTTCATTCGAATCTTATTTCTATGGTGAAAGCGAAGATATTCCCATCGCTGGTGCTGATTCTCGTTCACCCAGCATAATCGATGACGGCACAATCGCTTTTGACACATCTGTAAAGCTACCCATCTCGATTTCAGATGAAAATAATCAAAGGCCTGATGTTTTGGTTAATTCATCCCTAGGTAGCCAACCGATTTCAGTTTGGGGGGATTTTCTCACAACCGGGAATGGCGGTTCATATCTTGCAGAACTATCTGATGACGGTGAGCTTATTGTCTTTGAAACTGACGCAAATGATCTGATACTTAGTGCTGAGGACACAAATGAGGCGTCCGACATTCTGATCCAAAATGCGGATGGAGGCTTTAGACCGCTCGCTTATATCTCAGTCAACTCATCAGGCATATTGGCCCAAGGTGGGGACTCATACCGGCCGCAAATCTCCCGATTCGGCGAACACGTCGTCTTTGATTCAAGCGCGACCAATCTGGCCCATAACAGTACCACTGACGGAACTCGTCATGTTTATGCCCATGATCGATTGGTTGAACTTGATGATGGAAGTACACGGATTTGCACCATTTTACTTTCGCAAAGCGAACTGGGTCAAAATGGAGATAGAGATTCGGAGCGAGCTTCTATTTCTGCCAACGGCCGGTTTGTTGCTTTTCAATCTGAAGCCACAAACTTGCTTGGTGAAGGCAACGATACAAATAACGTTAGTGACATTTTTGTTGTAGATCGTGATGTTGATGGTGATTATAGCTTCTATTCAGACCCAGCAACTTGCGAGCCAGGACCATCCCGCATTTTCCGGGTTTCAATTGCTAGTGATGGCACTCCGGGTAATTTGCGTTCAATCGAACCTGTGATTTCAGGCAACGGTGATTTTGTGGCGTTCACTTCGATCGCAACTAATTTGGTTGATGGTGACACAAATGGACTAGATGATGTTTTCCTCCACTATATCGGCTACGAAGGGATCATTCGTTTTCAGCCGCCGACTGATCTATTGCCATACAAATCATTTTTGCCAGTCACCGTGCGGTAAACGGCTGCGTCAACTTCTCTATCGATTTGACGGGAATTCGGTAGAGAAGTTGCGCGCCCTCACAATCACTCTATTCTTCGTCTATGCCAACCTCAAACTTTACTCGCTCCGCCATTCTTGCCCTGTGCGCACTCACAATTATTTTAGCGTTTACCATGCCAACCCTAATGCTCCCCGTCCTCTTTGCCGAGATGGCGGAGGATTTAAACCTCACCATTATTCAGCTAGGGGTAATTTGGGGCTCAATCTCACTTTCAGGCATTGTTATCAGCCTGTTTGGTGGGGCGCTGGGTGATCGCTTTGGCTCAAAAAAAACTTTGGTAGCCGCTTGTTTTTTGATGGGAGTTTTTGGGGCGCTGCGTGGTCTAGCTCCAAATTACATCACGCTCATCGCTACGTTTATGCTCTACAGCTTGGTGGCACCGGCTATCCCTCCCAACTTGCACAAAGCTGGAGCCTATCTGTTCCCTGAAAGCAAAGGGATTTCTACCGGGGTGATCTCAACCGGCTTCGCACTTTCGCTGTTTCTAGGATCACGATTTTTAGCAACATGGGTGTCGCCAACTTTGGGGGGATGGCGCAATACGCTGTTTATGTTTGGGGCGATCGGCATTGTGTTTGGATTGATCTGGCTGTTTGCGGTTCCAGATGGTGTTTTGCCCCAACCGGCCGGCCGGGACAAGCCGTTCTTCAGCGGAATATTTTCCGGCATAAACCGAGTTGTCCAAGTTCGCGAGCTTTTGATTATCTCGGCCGGATCACTTTTGTTTTGGGGATGTTATCGGGGATTTACCGGCTACGTTCCGATTTACCTGCGCAACTTAGGCTGGGATGCGGTCAAAGCAGACAGCGCCCTCTCGAACTACTTTTTGGCATCTCTGATTTTTGCGTTGCCCATCGTTTATCTTGCCGAGAAATGGGGACAGCGTAAACCGCTTTTAATTCTAGCCATGGTGTTAAACGGAATCGGGATCATGCTGATCGGTACCGGAAACGAACTGTGGATCATAGTTGGCCTAATCGCTGGTGGCATTATGTTTGACGCCTATATGGCGCTGCATCAGGCTGAAGTTTTAGACCTAGCAGGCATCGGCCCATTTGTTGGGAGCGCATTAGGCATTTTGGGCGTTTCGCGAGAATTTGGCGGCTTGTTTAGTCCACCGTTTGGCAATTGGCTGTCCCAGTTTGGCGATACGATTCCGTTTTTCTTTTGGGGCGGATTAGGTTTAGCGGCCGCTTTGGTGTTTATGATTTTGCCAAAACGGGGCACAAAAACGGCTTAAACAGATTCCCTTTGATAAACGGTTTGCCCCTCAAGAATCGTTTGCAGGACTTGGGTCTCTCCAATTTGGTCGGCCGAAATCTTAAACAAGTTGCGATCTAGCACAATCATGTCTGCATATTTGCCTACCTCAAGTGAACCACAAACCGCCTCATGCCGGGCCGCTTTCGCCCCGTTGAGCGTATAAATTTCAAGAACCGTTTCTAAATCAAGCTCCTGATTTTCCCCCAGCTTGCCCGGCACCTGTCCGGTTGGATCTTCGCGCGTGATCATCGTTTGGATGCCAACCCAATTGCTGGGTGTGGGTGCCATGGCGGGCCAGTCTGTTCCCGCGATCATTGTTGCTCCTGACCGGTGATAAGAGCCCATCGGCCAGCTGCTGTCGATTTTTTCGCGGGATACAGCTTTGATGAGTGAGTTTTCTTTGTTTAACGATGGATGCCACAGTTTGGGGCACAAATCAGCCACAGCTCCGAGCTGGGCAAAGCGGGGCAGGTCGGCCGGATGTGCGTTCTGAGGATGAGCGATTTCATGCCCCAGGCCCGAATCCCCGTTTGCGATTCTTGCCGCTTCGATGGCGTCCAATGCGGCACGCAAAGACGCATCACCCGTGGCATGCATTTTGACAATTAGACCTTCATGGTCAAACCGAACCAGCACATCTTTTAGAATTTCAGGATCGACTAGGATCTGCGCATAGGGGTCGTGTGTAGCGGCATCATCACCCACGTATGGGTCAAGCATGCAGGCGGTTCGTGCCACCGGAACCCCGTCTAAAAACAGTTTGAGGAAATCAACCTTGACTCGCTCTCCAGCGAATATGTGCCGTTCGTTTACAAGTGGCTCCAGATCGGCCGCATCATAGACAAAAGGGGTGATCCACAAAAAGTGCAGGCCGGTGCGCAAGTTAAGGGTGCCATTTTGATCGGCCTTTTTGTACGCCTGTGCCATCGAGCGATTAACCGCCGCCTCTTTGATCGATGTGACACCGTACGAATTTAAGGTTTTACCCAGCCAAGTTATCGCTTGCTGATACTCATCTGGGGTGCGATCTGGGATAAATGCGGCGACCTGATTGGCAGCCGTTTCGAGCAACACCCCTGTCGCTTCCCCCGCCTCGTTGCGAACAATTTCGCCCCCTGGCGGGTTGGGGGTGGATGGGTTGATTCCAGCCAGCTCTAGCATTCGGCTGTTGCACCATCCGTTATGATGGGCCGCATCCCACAAAAAAACCGGCCGGTCCGCACACACCCCGTCCAGCTTGCTTTTGTCAATGTCGTGGATGATGTTCATCAGCCATGCGCCACCCACAATATATTCTTCGGCAGGATTTTCGGCCGTGAACTGCGCCACGGCCGCCACCGCCTCATCTGCTGTGGCCGTCATCGGGAACTGACATTCAAACAGGGCGCTTAACGCTCCCAGCACCCCATGAATGTGCATGTCGTGCAGGCCGGGCATCACGAACCGGCCGTTTAGATCGTTGATTTTAGTGTGGGGGCCAGCAAAATCGTGTGCATTGTCGTTGGACCCCACACACACGATTTTGCCGTCCCGAACCGCTATCGCTTCTGCCCATGGTTGAGCACGATTTACGGTATAGATGGTGCCATTTACAAAAATGGCATCGGCCAAACCAGCCTGGTCCAAAGCCATTAACTCGCTCCTGGATCCGTTCCGGGTTTGAAGAACAGTTTGTCCTGCTCGTATAGCTTGACCCAGTCATCTACCGCTTTTTGGCCCGCTCGCGCCAATCCGGCCAGCCGAGCATCTTTATTCACATCTCGGTAGTCGATGCGCTCAACCATAAACGGTGCCAAGCGTTCCCGATTTTTTCGCCGTGCCTGCACATCAAGATAGTAGACGGCCGCATTTTCGGCACTTTTGGCATCGGTCCAGCGCGATTTATACAGCGGGATGCCGGACTTGTTAAAAATCCAGGTCATGTTGGCCATACCGCCAAATTGGATGTGTAGATCACCCGAAACATCGTCGAGATAAATCGGCCGATTGACCTTGTAAACATCCCGCATCCCTTGAGCCGCTTTGGCTTTATCCTCCATCGTTCGGTGTGGTGGATAATTTTCTCCCGGATGCGCTTCGTGGGTGTATAAAAAGATCGATCCAACCCCTTGTTCGGCCAACTTCTCTGCAGAAGCATTCATGGATGGCGACGCCATCCCACAGTAAGGTCAGGAGAATGACCCGAACTCAACAATGGTGAGCGGGTTTTCCTTGAGAACTGTTTTGAGAGTTGTTTCAGTCAGGGTCTTACCATCTTCGCCCAATTGCCATAGTGGAAAATCAGGAGCCGGTTTACCCAATGGAGGCTGATTGCCCTGCCATTTCATGACATGGCCTAACGCATTGTCATCAAAATCGTTGTAGTTGTAATCTAAAATTTGTTCTTCTCTGTTCATGTTATCTCCGTTGGGGATAGTGGATAGGAGATAGGGAGCGTGCCTGAGAAAATAACTGCGCAAAGTACAAGGACTAGCGCCGCGAACCTCTCTATCCCTATCCCAAGTCTCTATCCTTAAAATTGATGAATCCGCTTATGCACAATGGCTGACAGCCCGCCGTCAACCGGAATCGCAGCCGCATGAATCCAGCTGCTTTCATCACCGACTAAAAAGACGATCGGGTTAGCGATCTCTTCCGGTGTCCCATTGCTCCGCTCCATCTCGAACATGGGGGCATTTGGATTGACCATATCAGACAAAAAGTCTTCTAAAAGTGGGGTTTCGATCGGGCCGGGGTTGATGGCGTTCATGCGTATCCCGCGATCTTCGATCATTTTCCACTCGCCAATCGTCCACATAATCACAGCTTCTTTGCTAAAGTGATAGCAGTTGACCTTTTCGATGTCGTACTCAGCGCAGTACGCTTCGAAATCCGCGTCTAGCCCCATTTCAAACAGCACTTTGTGTTTGGCCACGTTTCGGGGCCAGCCCATGCCAGTACCTGACGCAACGTTGACAATTGATGCCCCATCAGCCAGTTTGGGGATGAGGGCGTTTGTTAATGCCCGTGTGCCGGTGAAGTTGATTTTGAGCACCAAAGGCGGTGGCAGTGTGGGGGCAACTCCAGCGATGTTGCACAGTCCGTGAACCGGCTCGTCTATCTGGGCTGCGGCCGCATCAATGGAGCTTTGATCCGCAAGATCGAGTGGAATATAGCGATCAACAAATTCAGTTGATTCGTTTTTATCCATGCCGATAATACGGGCGCCGCGCTCTTTAAGTATTTCGGCCGTTTTGGCCCCTAAGCCACGAGATGACCCCGTGACGATGATTGTTTTTCCTTCAAAGTTCATAGTTTTCTGAATTCTTCAGCCAACAAGCTGTCTAGTCTACATTGTTTGCGTCACGATACATTACCCGATGTCTTTTTGTTTTGATCCACTCATCAATCATCTCATCGGTCCAAAAGTTGTCCATGTTGAAAGTGTCGTAGCTCATAATCTCGGGGAGCTCACGCCGCCAACGCTTGTAAGACTCTTTCTTCGGCGGACCAAAACACATGATGTCGATGATCGCTAGCTCATCTGGTAAACCGATAAGTGGCTTAAATTGTTGCTGGATATCTTCTTGCCCGATGGCGGTCACCCACCAAACAGCATAGCCTAATGCGGCGGCCGCGAGATGGGCCGACATGACAGAAGCGGCCACACTTTGGAGCAAAATCCGCTCAGCGTTGACCTTGTATCTTTGATCCAGCTCAGAGCCATCGTTTAGCACCGGAAATGCTTTGATAAAGCGAAAGTCGGCCGCGACTAAAATCAAGCCTGGAGCGGTCGCCATCCCCCGATAATTGGGAGTTGGGAACTTCATTCCCAATTTGGCTCGACGATTTTGCTCTACCACAAACGTGTCTGCCAGCTGCCGTTTTAACTCGGGTTTGGTGATGACGATATAGTTCCAAGGTTGGGCGTTTGCGCCGGATGGACCGTGTCTGGCGGATTCAAGAATGAGTTCATAGTGCTCGTGAGGTACGTTGTACGTTTCATCAAAGGCACGATTTGTCAGTCGGTTTGCTACCACGTCCATTAGGGCGTCGTACCGTTCGGTTTGGTTAAATTTATCGTTGTTCATAGTTTATGATGAGCGGATGGCTGTCATGTATTCGCCAAGTGGGGCAGGCTCAATATGTTTGTCCGAATATCCCAAGACGTCTAGAAATTCCGGATACGTCTGTGCGCCAAATTCTTTGAGATCGGCCGTTAATTGCTCAGGACACCAGTCCAAAAACATTGGTTTAAACGTTGGCCGTTCTTTGATCCGGTTGAACCAGTCTGTTAAACGGGGCCGTCGGCCGTTTTCCCATAATCCCGACATGCTCAGCATGTCTAATCGGTTGACATAGGGGGTCATGGCGATATCGGCTAGGCTAAATTCATCTCCCACAAGCCAATCATGATCTTGAAGAGCCGCCTCCATCTCACTCAGATATTTGTCGTACAGCTTAATCTTGACTTCCACACCCGGCGTTTTTGTCCCTAGCATTACCAGCTGACGCTTCCGTTCTTGCCATGCGGGGGTCACAGACTGTTTGGGGGTTGAAGACAAAAATTCTTCCATACCCGCTTCGCCTAGCTTCATAATGACATACCGGTGGCACGAAACAAATGTGACTTCCGCACACGCGGGATGGAGATGCTCATCAACCGCTTTGTTCCACAACTTCATTTTGGCCTGCTTAAGCGGATCGGCCGGTATGAGTTTAGGTCCATCAAACACCTGGTCAATATATTCACAACAGATAGTTGACTCAACGATGACGTTCCCATTGTGGGTGATGGTTGGCACCACCGCTTTGGGATTAAGCTTCACATACTCTGGATCAAATTGATCCCCGGCCAAAATGTCGAGATAGTGGCTTTCCCACTCAATTCCTTTTTCTGCAAGCGTAAAACGGACCTTAGCGGCACATACCGATGACCCGTGATGATAAAGTGCTAATCCTGACATAGTTTTTTTAGTTTGTTAGTTCATCAGTGGATCAGTATTTCAGTTTACTTATCCACCGACAAACTAATCTACTGACTAACTGAATTATTGACCAACTTAATAACCGTCTTGGTTGATCCACGCATTGCAGCATGCAAAAAGCAGGTTCGTTCGCTCATCCAGAGATTTTTCTGCGAAGCCTCATCCCCTTCACCCATTTCAAAATAGGTGTGTGTATCGACCGGGAACGCTTGGGAATCATTCTCTCCGATGGCAAAGGTAGTGTCTTGCACCACGCTGTACCCTTTCAGGTCTTGCTTGACGATATGGGCGTACCGGCCGATTTGCGTCATGAAGCAAAAGCCTACCCCGGCCGACAAATAGCTCAAGCTGGACGGGGCGCGGACATTGCCACTCTCATCCCCCAACAAGCGGAAGTTGCTGCCGCGTGGTTTGAATAGCTGAATATCACAAACCAACAACCCATCGTCCTGAATGGTAACAACGCCACGAACGTGCAGGGTCCGTTTTTGAGTTGCTTGCAACGAGCTACCAGCTCCGCCCTCAACGCCAAACACCGTTTCGGCCGCTTTGCCTTTGGCGATGATGTTTCGCTCAAATTTACTGGCATCAATCGGGCGGGCCGCCTCTAAATGTGGGGTCGGTTCTGGATGGATATCGAGTGTTGATGGAAGCATGTCACTAGGAGCAACCGTTTGCCCGTTGTGGCTCATCGCAAAGGTGTTTTCCATCTCGTTATTCATGTACCGTTGGGCCGGTGAGGTTTGCTCCGCTTTATCAACGATGGCTTGAATCGCTTCGCTGCTTGCATCGGACTCAATTTCGACCAGCATTTCTACCGGCAGCGCTCCACCGATCATGTTGCCACGGATGGCTGACCCCTGCATGGTGTAAAAGTTGTCTTGGGTCAGCTTGTAGTTTTTGATCTCGATACCGGCCGCTTTGGCGTGCTTCATCAGCTCAGACGTAAACGAGAACGCCATCCCGGTGGTGTAAAACGCCAGCGGGAACGGGGCCAAGTCAGTACCGTTGAGATACGGTCCTTCGTCGCACACCATGCGCCACTGCACGCCGCTCACGCTATCGTAAACTAGCGCCTCTTTTTGCATGCCGGTCAACGCCCGCAATTCACTCCGAATCGCGATTTTGCCATCGGCCGCATCTAAATTTTCTGGAGGGGCAACCCCTTCGGCCGCTTTGTAGGCCAACTCAAATCCTAAACTTTCAATGTCTGCCATTGCTAAATCTCCATTCCAATTAGGGTTATTTTTTAGTAACTCACTTTAATAAATCCAATCATCTGAATTTATTCTTTCTCTCGATCTACCCAACCGACATTAACGGGGTGAGCTTTGCGTTGCTCACTTTTCTCACCGGTGTGTTTGCCAATGTCCCATCCAAGATCCGCCAAGTTTTGACTCGCAAAGTCTACCGATTCTTGATCAGTTACCGTAGCAATCGTGTCATTCCAGCGGTTGAGCCAACCGGCTAAACAGTTAACGGCTAAAATTTCGATGATCTGGGTATTCGTATAATATTTTCGCAGATTTTCAAAATGCTCTGGCGTGGTGGCATTTGGTGTGATGGCAGCGACTTGGATCAGATCAAACGCAGCCCGCTCAGCGTCTGTAAATAAATCTGACGTTTTATACTCCCATATCGCGCGTATACGTTCTGTGTCAACCCCCATCGAATTTAAGCGAAATGCACCATGTGATTGACAATGCATGCAGCCACTCATCCGG
>JAHDEN010000048.1:23830-29434 GCA_020628815.1 Chloroflexota bacterium
CATGGTGAATAACTCGATTTTTTGTTGCCGGCTAATTTCTCGGTCGCTCTGGACAATTTTGACGAGATTCAAAAACGCCTTTTGCAATTCGGGCCAGTTGCCCATTTCAAATCCTTGCCGATTGTTATAGTCGCTCATTCCTTGTCTTCCTCCTCTCTCAAGATCCACCCCATATTGAGCGGGTGCGCCTTGCGTTGCTCGTCTGACTGGCCTGTATGTTTGCCAATGTTCCATCCCACATCGCTCAAATTCTCTGTTGCCCAGTCCACCGATTCTTGATCGGTTACGGTCGCAATCGTGTCATTCCAACGATTGAGCCAAGCGGCCGCGCTGTTAAGGGCTAAAATTTCGATTATTTCGCTGTCTGCATAATGTTTACGCAGGTTTTCAAAATTCTCTGGTGTGGTGGCGTTTGGCGTTTGCGCCGCCCCTCTGGCCAAATCCAGACCGGCCCGTTCAGCATCTGTAAACAGGTCTGAAGTTTCATACTCCCAAATCGCTCGAATTCGCTCTTTTTCGACACCCATATCGTTGAGATGAAAGGCACCGTGAGATTGACAGTGGGTACAACCGCTGGCCAAACTGGCCATGGTGAACAGCTCTTGTTTAAATTGCTCGCTGAGCCCTTTTTCACTCCACACAACTTGAACCAGTTCGTTAAATGCTTGGCGCAGTTCGGGCCAGTGACCCATTTCGAACTCTTGCCTGTTGTTAAATTCGCTCATATTTTTGACCTTCTTGAAAAAAGATTTTTCCAACCCTGTTTTCAATTTAAGTAACTATGTTGTTTCAAAATCAATCTCACCCAGTCGAATACATCTGGATAAGCGATGTTCACCGCTAGAAACTAGCTGAACATCTTGGGTAGCACATTGTTCTGTGGTAAACACACATCGAGGATGAAAACGACAGCCGGCCGGCCACGCACTTGGCGGCGGAACCAAGCCATCAATCACAGGCAGCTTGCCATCTGACCTGCCGTGGTGGGGCAAGGTTTCAAGCAATGCATTGGTATAAGGATGTTTGGGCTGTTTGAATAATTGGTCCGAACTCCCCGTTTCCACAATTTCCCCGGCATACATTACCGCAACCCGATCCGCAATTTCAGCGATGACGCCTAAATCATGGGTGATAAACAAGATCGCCATGCCTAACTTCTCTTGAAGATCAGAGAGGAGGTCCAAAATTTGACCCTGTACCGTCACATCCAAAGCGGTTGTCGGCTCGTCTGCAATTAACAATTTTGGATTGCAAGAAAGCGCCATTGCAATGCCAACTCTCTGTGCCATTCCGCCCGAAAGCTGGTGGGGATATTCGTCTAACCGTCGTTCTGGATCTGGGATTTGCACCGTCGTTAGCAGCTCCAATGCTCGATCTTTCGCCTGTTGTTTGCTTAATCCTTCATGGATGTACAGCCGGTCAGCCAGTTGGGCAAAGATCGTCATGGATGGGTTTAGCGCTGCCCACGGCTCTTGGAAGATGATGGCGATTTCTTTGCCACGAATTTTGTTGAGCTCGTTTTCTGAAAGTGTCGTGATTTCTGACCCTTGGAATTGAACAGATCCGGCCGTTACTTTGCCCGGAGCTGGCACTAGCCCCAAGGCAGATAGGGCGGTCATGCTTTTCCCAGAGCCAGATTCACCCACCAGCCCAAGCGTTTCTCCTGGCATAATTTCAAAACCGACATCTTTTAAAATTTGGAGGGGTCCGCTCTCGCTAGGAAATTGAACCTCCAACCCCCGGACCGACAAAACGGCGCCTGAGGCGTGGTCGTAGTTCTGTAGAGAACCAGAATCCCTTTTCTCAGTTGTGGTCAGTTGATTGGTTCGCGAATCCCGGCCGATAGCGTCTCGAATCCCATCCCCTAACAAGTTAAACGCAACAACGGTTGTAACTAAAGCTAACCCGGGTGGCATAACGCCCCATGCGTGTTGTCGCAGACTTGTTTGCCCTTCTGCCAGCATCCGCCCCCAAGCCGGTACACCCGCATTAACACCAAGCCCTAAAAAGCTAAAGGTTGCTTCTAAGATCAAGACCGCGCTCGACAAGATCGCCATTTGAACAATGAGTGACGGGGCTACGTTGGGCAAGATGTGCCTGAACATAATCCGGGCGGTCGTCAATCCACCCACCCGAGCACCATCCACGTAGAGTTCTGTCTTTTCAGCAATCATTACGCCACGCGATAGCCGTGCAAAGCGTGATGAAAAGACAATGCCCAGCGCGATCATCGCGCTGTTAAGGCCACTGCCTAAGATCGCAACAATTGCAAAGCCAAGCAAAATGGCTGGAATAGTGAAAATGACATCAATGACCCAGCTAATGGCTCTATCAATTCGGCCGCCAAAATAGCCAGCTACAAGTCCTACCGGCACACCTGCCAAGACGGCGATCCCCATCGCCACAGACAGGGCTTGGAATGCGATGCGTGCCCCGTAGATAACACGGCTAAACAGGTCTCGCCCAAAGGCATCGGTGCCTAACCAATGGTCGGCCGATGGGGTTCCGTACCGCTCAATCAGGGCTTGCGCCATCGGCTCATAAGGGGTAACGAAGTCTGCTAACAAGGCAAGCAGGGCCAAGACCGTGAGGTAGATGATGGCGGCCGCGGTAAACGGGTCGCTGAAGAGGCGCTTCCAGAATCGACTCATACGCTTATTCCAACCTCACGCGTGGATTGAGCCATGCGTAGCTCAAGTCGATCAATAAACTGCTAATCGCAACGATAACTGCAACAAGTACCAATCCACCCTGAATCACCGGCACATCTTGGTCGAGAACTGACTTGACCAGTAAGCGGCCGATACCGGAAATGTTAAAAACCAATTCGATAACAAACGTTGATCCGAGAATAACTGCGATACGAAAGCCGATGACGGTGACGACCGGGATCATGGCGTTGCGTAAGGCGTATCGGCTAACGATGCGCCAGCGCGGAATGCCGCCCGCTCGTGCGGCCTGGATATATTTCGACTGGAGGACATTGCTCATTGAGCTGCGCATTTGGCGTGATACAAGCGCACTTGTAGGGATGGCTAGCGCCGATGCGGGCAGGGTGATGGTGTGTAGCCATGCCCCTATCCCTTCCTGAATCGGCGAGTATCCGATAACGGGGAACCAGCCGAGATTAAGGCCGAAATAGATGATCAGAATGATACCGAGCAAGAACCCCGGCATACCGATCAGTGTTGATGTGAGGATCGTGATAAATCGGTCGAGCAGTGATCCCGGATACAGCCCTGCTAAAATGCCGAGCAGAAGCCCGATGGTTACCCCTAGTAAAAGCCCGCCAACTGCAATCGCTAATGTTGGCTGCAACCGCTCTAAAAGCATTTCTGTCACGGGGCGTTTGGTGAGCACAGAGTCTCCGAAATCGCCAACAACCGCTCCACCCATCCAACGTACAAGTCGCTGAGCAAACGGATCATTCAATCCCATTTGCTCTTCTAAAATGGCAACATTTTCTTCTGTCGCTGCATCTTGCAACATGACGACGGCGGCACTCCCAGGTATGAGATCGACGAGCAAAAAAGCTAAAATACCGACTGAGAAAAGCAGCGGGATAGTAATTAGAATGCGTTGGATGATAAATCTAACCATGTTTAGTGCTTTCGTTGGTCAGTCATTCAGTTAGTTAGTTGCCTTTGACAAACACGGGCAGAACTAACTAACTGAATGACTGGAACCGTGACTAACTAATTCCCGTCAGCCCAGCGCACTGTTCTGAGGTCGAAGGTCAACGGTTGACCCGGAATCTTGTCGATACCGGTGAATTGATCGCTGTATGCGACGATGCCATCAAGGGTTACCACATGGATAAAGATGCACTCTTCGATCATGATCGCTTTGGCTTCTTCTAGGAGAGGTTCAGCTTCTTCAAGTGATAGCCCGGCCGCTTGATTGATCAGATCTTGTACCCCTTCTGGAACAACCTTAGATGGGTTGATTGGGCCAGCTCCAGCACGTTGAGCCAACATCGTGAAGAGGTGGGCTTCTGGATACGGCAACGGCATAATCGGATAGGTTCCGGCAATCGCATTTGACCACATATCTGGGGGTGGGAAGTTTTCATACTCGACGTTGACGCCAATCTCGGCCCAGTAACCCGCAGCACCTTGTCCCAACGGGCCAAATGGACCGCCCCAGAAACCACTGGTGATATTTAATTCGGTTACACCCGCTTCAGCAAGCAGTGCGGCCGCCCGTTCTGGGTTATAGCCAACATCTGGTGGATTGTCTAAATAGCCATATTGGCCACGTGTCTCACGTTGTACACCGGGGACAGCATCTCCTTCTAACAAAACAGACGCATATTCAGCGCGATTGATCGCATGTGACAGTGCACAGCGCACGCGTTTATCTGCTAGTTCCGGCACGATTTCTCCATTCAGGTCAAGAACTTGGAAGCCGATACCAACCATCGGTGCACGGTCAATCAAGATTCCAGGAGCACCATCAACGGTTGATAGAAAGCCATTTGTGATGGCGGTGGCGTCGATATCGCCGTTTAGCAAGGCGTTGGCCCGTGCATCTTGAGCCTGAATGTAGTGGGCTTCAACTCGTTCAAATGCCACTACTGATGGGTCCCAATACTCATCAAACGCTTCAAAAACCCATATTTGATCAGGGGTGTTTTCATCTGGAACCATTTTGTATGGTCCGGTTCCGACAGGTACCGCTTCGAAGCTGTCGTATGCATTTGGGCTAACTTGTAACCCTATAAAGCGAGCCAAGTTAGGCAGGAGTGCTACATCGGGACGTGATAGCTTAAATGTTGCTGTATATTCATCATCTACAACAACTTCTTCAACCGCACCCAATTGGTTTGCAGTTGGCGGGAAGCCGTTTTCATTTTTGATAAATTCGATATTGCTTTTGACTGACTCTGCATTAAACGGAGTGCCATCGTGGAAAACAACACCTTCGCGCAGGTTAAATGTCAATTCAGTATTGTCATCGTTGTATGACCAGTCGGTGGCTAAAACACCTACAATGTTGCCGCTTGCATCTTCGGTAACAAGCCCCTCATAAGGGATTTCGTAGTATGCCAAGACGGCCGGCGGGTTAGAAGACCACGGCTTCCACCAACTATTGGTTGGCACGGTTGTGTGAGCCACACGGAATGTGCCACGTGGTTCAGTCACGGCCGGAGCTGCTTCTACTTCAATGACACGGGTGACTTCTACTTCTTCAACAACCGTTTCGCCTTCAACAACGACAGTGACTTCCACTTCTTCGATAACCGTTTCGGTCTCTGTCACAACCCGGGTTACCTCGATAACCTCCGGTTCTGATGCACAACCGATCAGGAAGAGCACCATTAGTGCCCCTGCCAATAAATAAATTTTATTTTTCATTTTTTCTCCTTTTGAACCGTATTCGGATAAAAACTCAGTTGTTAACTCTGAGAAATTAAATGGGGGATGGTTATGGTGAATGACCCAATATGAGTTTAATTTTTATCTTGCCTCTGATTAAACGAGACCTCCTCTGGCAACTCGTCTGGAGACCAGTAGCCTACGTATACCCCCCTTTTTGCTTGGTTCCAGCCGCCAAACATCGCTTTGATCCGTTCATCGGTCCAAGTCATTCGGGTTTTGCGTT
>JAHDEN010000048.1:29452-36660 GCA_020628815.1 Chloroflexota bacterium
AATAACAATTCGTTTAAGCGCATGCGCTCGGCCGCAAATCGCTCATCTTCCCCCAAATCTTGCTGTTCATGGGGATCAGTTTCTAAATCAAACAGTTGGGGGCGAAACCCTTCATACAAAATGTATTTCCAGCGGCCGTCAAACAGCATCGTTGCTTTGCATTCGGCCGGTTTTAGATTTAGCCATTCACGTGCTTTGCGAAAAGCGTAATCGATTTCGCTAACTACAAACGTGCGCCATTCAACCGACTTGTTCCGCAATAGTGGCAGAAGTGAGCGTCCCTCAAGCCGCTCGGCCGGGCATACCCCGTCAAACGCATCAACAATCGTGGGCACAAGATCAATCGCTTCAATTAAGCGGTCGTCAACCGTGCCACGCGTTTGGTCAGCATCGGCGGATGGATCAACGATGATCATGGGGACTCGCGCAGAGGCGTCATGAAACAAATCTTTTTCACCCAGCCAATGGTCCCCCAAGTAATCACCATGATCGCTGGTGAAAATAATGAGGGTTGAATCGAGTAAATTTTGATCTTCAAGATGAGCTAAGAGCCGACCAATTTGATCATCAATTTGCTTGATCAAACCCATGTAGGTGGGGATCACTCGCTCTCTCACGCCCGGTTGGCCGTACACCACACTATCTTTATGCTGCATAAAAGCATTCACAACTGGATGGACATCTTCCTGCTCTAAGCTGGATCTGTTGGGTGGCAGAACTTGATCGGCCGAATACATGTCTGCATACGGCTCTGGTGCCATAAAGGGCCAGTGAGGTTTGATGTAGCTCAGGTGAAGGCACCAGTGGTCGTCGTTTGCCGTCGCCTCATCTATAAATTCAATCGCTTTTGTGGTTGTGACCGGTGTTTCTGACAGCGCTTCGGGAATGTCGGCCGGTTGATCGGAATTTTCCATAAACCAACCGCTATCGAAGCTATCGGCACCGTTGCTCACCCCATGCGTGTATTCGTGCCACGGATTATTGCCGTTGAAACCGTGTTCTCTTAAATGGGCATTGTAGTCGGCAAATCTGTTTGGATTTGGGTCTGGGTGAACCCCGTCATCCCTAAAATAAGGCTCAAATCCCCCTTCGGCCAAATGGGTATAAAGGTCTGAGTCAGGATCGATCTGCAATCGCTCTAGCTCAGCTACGTTGGGAATGACGTGGCTTTTCCCCACGAGTGCGGTACGCACACCGAGCGGTTTTAAATAATCACCCAGCAGTTTTTCGCTCAGCGGAAGAGGGGCATAGTTAAGCGTTGCTCCGTGGGTTGACGCATACCGGCCGGTGTAGAAACAGGCTCTTGACGGGCCGCAAACGGGAGATTGCACATAGGCGCGCGAAAAATTAACTCCCATCTGAGCTAAACGATCGATATTTGGGGTATGAAGGGTGGGGTGACCGTTGCAAGACAGGTAGTCATATCGGAGCTGGTCACACATGATAAAGAGCACGTTTTTCATGGGAAGAAAAAGGTTGGTTTATGATTGTTTAAAAAGTTTACAATTTATCGAACCGGTTCGATTTTACACATTTGCTATCACCTGTCAAACTTAAAATTTCCATGATAAAATGGCACGTATGGCAACTATCAAAGACGTCGCAGAGCTAGCGGGCGTATCAAAATCAACAGCATCATACGCTTTTAACAAACCCCATCTGGTCAAGGCCCAAACGCTTGATCGCATCTTGTCGGCCGCCAAAGAGCTTGACTACCAACCCAACATTTTTGCCCAAGGGCTGGCCAGCGGCAAAGCGCAGATGATCGGTCTGCTTGTGCCTGATATCCGGTATCCGTACAACGCCACCATGGCCCAGAGCATTGAGCAAACGCTGCGCGATCAAGGGTATTTGGTTGTGGTTGCCAGCACGCAGGGGGATGCAGATGAAACTATTAAATTGATGGGTCAACTGCGCCGCAGAGGGGTTGGAGGCTTTATTTTAGTCCCATCATTTTTTGGTATAGATTCCAAACTTTTACAAGCGATTCGTGCGATGCAGGTTGGCAATATCCCCGTTGTTGTCAGCGGTTTTGAATCTGATGATCCCGAGATTGATCAGGTAACCAATCAACCCAAAAAAGGGACCCATCTTCTCATCAGCCATCTGATCGGATTGGGCCATACCAAGATCGCTATGATCGGCACTCGCTTTTCAAACAAGCGCTTTTATGGGTATATCGAGAGCCTTTCTAGCCACAATATCCAATTTCGTGATGAGTATGTGATAGAAACAAACATTACTCCCGATAATGTTCTGCGTGGGGTTGAGCGACTTATGTCTTTGCCAGAGCCACCAACCGCTATTTTTGGTTTAAACGATGTGGTTGCTCTGGCTGTGCAGGATTATTGCTACACCCATCAGATAGAAATCCCTCATCAATTATCGTTGGTTGCTTTTGATTACCAGGCGATGGTTCAGCGTAAAACACCGGGTGTCACCAGCGTGGTTGTGCCTGTCGATGAGATCGGGAAACTATCGGCCGAACTTATGATTGAACGCTTGCAGAACCCGGAGAAAGAGGTGGCTCATATCGAGTTGCCGGCTCAAATGATTGTCCGGGAGTCAACGGCACAAGCGAGTTAGAAATCGGGTATTCCGCTTAAGTTCGGTCGGCGATAATCAAATCGGCCGCTTTTTCTGCCACCATAATCGTCGGGGCATTTGTATTGCCGGTCGGAACAGTCGGGAAAATCGAGGCGTCTACAACCCGCAACCCTTCAACCCCATACACTTTGAGCTCGGGGTCTACAACCGCCATTTCATCGACTCCCATTTTGCACGTACAGCTTTGATGGTGATTGGTCATCACCCAGCGGCGGACGTGTGTTTCTAAATCTTGATCGCCGGGGTAAATTTCCGCATCCCGCCATTCGTCTAGGGCAGATTGGCGGGCGATGTCTCGACAGGCTTCGACAGAGCGCATAACGGTGCGCAGGTCGATTTCTGCACTCAGATAATTGGGGTCCAGCGCAGGCCGCTGAGTTGGATCGGCCGACCTCAACGAAATCTGCCCCAGGCTGTGTGCGCGTACGGCGCTAGCCATCATCGTGAAGCCATGTTCTGGGCCTTTCATTCCCGGCCGATAATTTG
Organism: Chloroflexota bacterium; assembly: GCA_020628815.1. Classification (GTDB taxonomy): domain Bacteria; phylum Chloroflexota; class Anaerolineae; order Promineifilales; family Promineifilaceae; genus WTJY01. The sequence continues at coordinate 32,546 of JAHDEN010000048.1, forward strand.
GGAATTGGAAAAACAAGGGTTGGCTGTCTGGCAAAATGCAGGCGTCATCGGTTTTCATAAAAAGCTGGCTGGCCGCTAGTGGGACTCCAGGCACAGGAGGTGGTACCGGCTTAGGGGAGCTAAAAATGACGGGGCAAAGCAAATGATCTTGGAAGTTACGGCCGACGCCGGGCAGATCAATCTTCGGCCGGACACCGGCCTTTTGTAGCTCAGCCGCGTCCCCAATCCCCGACAGCATGAGCAAATGGGGGGATGTGATGGCTCCGGCGCATAGGATCACCTCTGCTTGTGCAAAAGCCCGGGTGAGTTGACCTTCTTTTTCAAACTCAACCCCCGAGCATTTTGACCCATCAAACAAAAGCCGATGTGCGGTAGCCCCGGTTAAAACGGTTAGATTTGGCCGATCGATGATCGGTGTCAAAAACGCCTCGGCCGTGCTGTGGCGAACGCCGTTTTTGACTGTAAAGTGGCAGTGATTGACCCCCCATTGCTCGGCCCCATTGTGGTCGGGATTGTACGGATGGCCCGCCTGCACGGCCGCATCGACCAAAGCAGAATGCACCGGGTGTTTGTCGTGTAGTGACGAGACTCCTAACTCGCCTCCAGCTCCGTGAAATTGATTTTCTCCCTGATCAAAATCTTCAGATTTTTTAAAGTAGGGGAGGACGCTTTTGTAATCCCAGCCAAAACAGCCGTTGTAGGCCCAAAGGTCGTAATCGAGTCGATTGCCCCGAATGTAAATCATCCCGTTTATGCCGCTGCTGCCCCCCAGAACTTTCCCCCTCGGCCAGCGGTGACTTGTGTTGGCCGCATACTCTTGTGGCTCCGTTTGGTAATCCCAATTTTCGGCCGCATCCCAAAGGTGCATCATTTGTGTGGGATCATGAATGTTCGGGTTTGTGTCTGCCCCGCCCGCCTCCAACAATAGCACTTGGCAAGATGGGTCTGCGCTTAAACGATTGGCCAGTACGCATCCGGCCGAGCCTGCCCCGATAAGTATGATGTCAACGTTCATAGATGTTTGCTGAAAAACGGTTTTAGTCGGCTCATTTCTGAGAGCTGGTGACTAATCAATCTGAAAATAAAGTTTGGTTTGGCAACCGATTTTTTATTGTAGTGTACAGTTCTCGAGCTTCAAAACCGGCCCATGGTTGAGGTAAAAATTGGCTGGGTAGATTGGGGTCGATGCGCAGCAAGGGTAGAAAATCATACGACAGCCAAAAACGCATGCGGAAGGCGTCTTCTCCGGTTAACCCGTTGTCGGTGTTTTGAATTTGTTCTAATCCCTGCCGATGGGTGTTTAAAAATCGGCCGTATTCGGTCGCCACCGATTCAAAATCCCAACAGTTCTTGATGAGCTGATCAATCTCCGTATTGCCTAAATACGCACCGGCAAAAAAATGGAGATAGGCGCTGGTTTCTGGCGCTTTTAACGCCTGTTGCAACGCATCTCGACGATCATATGGAGACAGCCATGCGCCGCGTGAAACCCGGCCGAAACCGAGCCACTCTAGCTGTTGGACCAAATGATGGCGCAATACCCGTTTGTCTTCAGGGATCGAGTAGGTGAGCAGATGCCAGTTCCCGTCCCAATCTTGAACCGCTTCTTCAAAGATGCGTAAATCACCTTGACGTAAAACAGATTCACCCCAATCAGTTAGCCAATATCGGTTGCGTCGGCCGACCTTTTCAATCGTAAACCAGCCATCTTTCGCCATGCGGACCAGGGTTGACCGGCCGGTTCTTTCCAGTACATCGAGCCAAGAAAGAGCGGTTAGCATCTCATCTAGCCAGAACATTTTTTGGTTTGGCAATACAAAATCGCCCAAGATAACCATCACCCCAAAGCGGTTGTTGAATTTGTCTGTCGGGTTCATGCGCATGGTTTGATTGTACTCATTTTTGGTGCTATAGTCACAAGATCGAATCATTTTAGCCTGAGAGGAACCAAAATGACTGCTACTTTCATCTCGGCCGGAGAAGGCCAACCTTTAATATTTTTGCACGGTATCGGATCAACCGGCCGGTCTTGGCAAGCGCAAGTAGATCACTTTAGCAAAGACTATTTGTGTGTGGGGCTCGACTTGCCCGGCTATGGAGGAACCCCTGCGCTTGAAGATAATAATTTTGAAGCGCTAAGCCATTGGCTTAAAGCAACGCTCGAACAAAACAGGTGGGAAAATCCCATTCTGGTTGGGAACTCCTATGGCGGCATGATTATCCAAGAGTTTTTGTACTTTTACCCTGACACCATAAAAGCGGCCGTGCTGTTTGGCACAAGCCCTGCCTTTGGCAAAAAAGATGGGGAGTGGCAGCAAAACTATATTCGTGCTCGGCTCGAACCATTTGAGCAGGGGAAAAAGATGGCAGATTTGGTTCCTGACATGCTGAAAGCATTAACCGGTTCAAATGCGACCGCTGATGGATTGGCCGCTGCCAAAGAGGATATTTTGCGGGTGTCAGAAGCGTCATTTTGTACCTCAGTTGTGACGCTGTTGCTTTTTGACCGGCGTAAAAACTTGGGCAATATCAACATCCCAACCCTATTGTTAGTTGGCTCTGAAGATCGAAATGCACCACCCAAGATGATGGCGAAAACAGCGACCTATATCCCCAATTCAACGTTTGTTGAGATGGATGGGTTGGGCCACATTGCCCATATTGAAAACCCGGCCGTGTTCAACGCCGCTTTGGAAGAATTTTTGAATACGGTTGATTGACGTAGGGGTGAGATGCCTGTTCATTAAAATCTTTCTTGTGAAATCATCTGAGGAATCTCACCCGACGGCATGAAAATAAATACATTAAAAGAAATATTTGCATCCCGCCGGGCGAGATCCACCAGTGATTATTGGCAATACAAAATCGGTTCGGGCGTATCACGCCCCAACAACATAAAACCATGACAAACGACGCACCAATTTTCGATCCGGTTGCTTTTAAATTAACCGACAAACAAAAATATCTAACCGAATTGGCTCGCAAAGTGGGGCAAGAATCTTTGGCTCCCAGAGCGGCTAAATACGATCTTGAAGCCTCTTTTCCCGTGGAAAACTATGAGGACATGTTCAAAGCTGGGCTGATGGGGATCTGCGTGCCGGAAAAACACGGCGGTCACGGGGCAGACATTCTGACCTACTCGATGACAGCGGCCGAGCTGGGGCGCTATTGCGGGGCCACGGCCCTCACGTGGAACATGCACGTCTCGTCTACTTTGTGGACGGGTGACATCACCAACGACCTTGAGATGTCGGCCGAAGATCGTGAAACTCATGAACGCAAACGAGCCATCCATTACAAACGGATCATCGAGGATGGTGCCATCTATTCACAACCTTTTTCAGAAGGGGGTGCGGCGGCGGCCGGAAAAGTAGCGTGGGGGACTCAAGCGATTCCAACTGACGAGAACGGTGGCGGCTGGATCGTGAACGGCAAAAAGATTTTTGCTTCGTTATCTGGTCATGCGAATTACTATGGCATTTTGTGCTCTGAAATTCGGCCGGGCGAGAAAGCTAGCCGTCGTAACAGCGTGTATGTGGCGGTCCCGGCCGATACCGAAGGTGTCTCTGTAACCGGCGAGTGGAACCCGATGGGGATGCGGGGAACAGTCAGCCGCACGTTGCATTTTAAAGATGTGTTTGTGCCGGAAGAGGCGATGCTGATGCCGCGTGGCATCTACTATGCGGCCGCCAGCCAGTGGCCTCATATGTTTTTGACCCTCTGCCCGGCTTACATGGGGCTGACCCAAGCGGCTTATGACTTTACAGTTAAATATTTACGTGGAGAATATCCGGGGCTGGCTCCGGTAAAACGGCGCATGTACCCGACCAAGCAACTGGCGGTTGCTAAGATGAAGATCATGCTTGAGCAAACCAAAGCTCTGTTTTATCAGACGCTTTCGGAAGCACGGCCGAATCCCAGCAAAGATCAAATTTTGCGTGCTTGGGCAACGCAGTACACGGTGATGGAAAATGCCACAGAAATGTCCCAGCTGGCAATTCGTACCTGCGGCGGTCAGTCGATGCTGAAAAGCTTGCCGCTTGAGCGCATCTTCCGCGATTCCCGCTGTGGGGCGCTGATGTTGCCGTGGACGGCCGAAATCTGCCTCGATAACC
>JAHDEN010000270.1 GCA_020628815.1 Chloroflexota bacterium
GTGCTCGGCCGCATTTTGCCGGAGAGCATCGGCCGACGGATTGGGCTTAGCTAAACTTATTATTGACATCTATACGGCAAAGCCGTACTATTATTTATGGTCTTCATCGAAACATCCCTCTTTACAAAGCTGATCAACGACTATCTTAGCGATGAAGAATATTCAGGACTTCAAGTCTACTTAGTTGAGCAGCCTGATGCGGGTAACGTCATTCGTGGCTCCGGTGGAGTAAGAAAAATTCGATGGGCCGCGAAAGGCAAAGGCAAGAGCGGTGGCATTCGCGTCATTTATTTCTGGAAGAAAAATGATAGCGAAATTTGGATGCTGACCGCTTATAGCAAAAATGAAAAGGATTCGATTCCAGGGCATCTTCTGAAGAAAATTGCCGAGGAGATCAAAAATGTCTGAGAGAAATATCGGTTTAGAGATTTTAGAAGGATTGCAAGAGATCAAACAGTTTAAAACTGGTGAGGTTGAACTTAAAAGCCGCTCCCTGTCTGAACCCAAACATCCAAGAGTAATACGTGAAAAGCTGTCTATCTCTCAAGCAACTTTTGCCGCCCTCATGGGAGTAAGCATTCGAACGATTCAGGATTGGGAGCAAGGGAGACGAGAGCCTAGCGGCCCTGCGAAGTCTCTGCTACGCATTGCAGATCAACATCCTAACGTGTTTCTTCAGCTTGTTTAAACTCACTTGACTTTCCAGCTCCATCGGTGAAGAGGAACGCCAAGTGCTCGGCCGCATTTTGCCGGATAGCATCGGCCAACGGATTGGGCTTAGCTCAACCGCTGACTAAAGCGGTCGCCAACGATAAGGACTTACGTTTTTAACCAGCTTACCTAATTTGAGCTTAAATCGAACCTCACGCTCAACCCCTTCAAACGCCAACGGGCCATCCTGCTTCCAGAACACCTCGGCCGTGCCTGTCAGGTAAATATGGTGGCCGTTCTCAAAGTCTACAAACAGCAAACCCACCTGCGGGTCAAGTGCGATATTGCCAAAAGTATTGAAGAAGTTGTTCCCAACAAAATCAGGGAAAACGAGAGTTGAATCATCGATGATCTGCACAAACCCGGCCGGGCCACCCCGATGAGAAATGTCAAACCCGCCGTCAGACTCTGTTGTGGTTTTAGTTTGTCCCACGCTCCGACTAGCAATAAAAAACGTGTCCTGAGCCTGTAGCATTTCGGCAACTTCAGAATCAAACTTTGTGAACGGTTTTTCAACTGGATCAACTTTCGCCTTAGTATCAAAAATAAATCTTGGCTGGATGTATTTTGGGCAGTTGCCAAAGCTTTGTTCCAACTCAAACTCGATCTTGCCGTTAGCGTTTGCTCCAATCCGGCCGTTAGCTCGATTTCGCCGCCGGGTCGGCAGTTCGATCCCAAGAAGCCCCACATGTTTGTCTAACGTGAGGGCGTTCGCAAGCGGATCTGCTTCAGAAAGCCCGCTTTGGATCGTCAGTGTTGTATCAGTTGGCGATTGCACAAATCCCGGAGGACCGTACAGCACGCTGGCCCACACATCTCCGGCCCCGTCTTCGCTGCCGATAAAAAACATCGGTAGCGTCTCAAAAAACTCTCGATGCTGGTCGGGCATAAACGGCCGTAGGATCCGATCTCCAAACTCAGCCATTTTCTCTGCCACACCCACTCGCTTCTGTAAAGCGACTTCGCCGTCATGAAATGCTGATTGTGTCATTTTATGCCTCCACGCTCGCGACAAACTCCATGCGTAATCCGCCTGGAATCAAACAAATAAAATGTTCATTCGATGCGCCACTCGGGGCAGGTGCAAACTCAATCTCAACATCATCACGAGCAGCCAGCTGCTGATACAGGGCGTGTAACTGCGCAATCGATGGGACGCGCATGGCAAAATGATGCAGGCCGATGTTTTTGCGCCGATCAAACGGGGTTGCTGTTTCAGGGTCTTCGACCTGCCACAGGGTCAGCATGGTGGTACCGTCAGACACAAAGGCGGCCGGATAGTCAGGCTTTTCGCCCAACAGTTTGTATCCAAGCACATCGCAGAAAAAGCTGATGCTGGCTTTTACGTTTGGGACCGCCAGCCCCAAGTGGTGTAGCCCAACTGTAGCTGGACCGAAATCTTGTTTTATATCGCTCATCATATCTCCTAATCAAATTATGTAGACAGGTCTGTCTACATGCAAGACGATAACACAAGTAGACAGAGTTGTCTACTGAGATATAATTGACCTATGGAAATCTTATCCACCCCAAAACCTTCTGCGGCCCGAGAACGCATTTTGCAAACGGCCCATACCCTCTTTTACCAGGATGGCATTCGTGCAACCGGCGTTGATCGGGTCATCGCAGAAGCCAGCGTGACAAAAACAACTTTTTATCGTCACTTTAAAAGCAAAAACAATTTAATCATTGCCTATTTAGAACTGCGGCATCAAAACATCCTCAAAGGGTTTGAACAAACGATTAAAGAGAACGGTGGGAGCGCAGAGGCGATTGTTCTCGCGATGCAGAACTGGTTTGAGAGTGAAGATTTCCGAGGCTGTGCATTTTTGAACAGCGTGGGAGAAATTGGGGAGACGTTGCCTGAAGTGGTAGAAATTACCCGTCTTCATAAGCAGAGTATGGCTCAGCTATTTGAAACAGCGCTGCCTGAATCCTCTAATCGATCAGAACAAGCCAAGATGCTGGCGTTAGCCATTGATGGGGCGACGGTTAAAGCCCAATATGATGAAGATCCGGCCGAGGCCGTTGCGCTACTCAAACTGGTCTTAAAATCAATCACACCGGGTTAGCTTTATTGCACTGATTTTTGCTCCCGTAAACTCCTAAATTCTTGAGGGCAGAAGTCCTAATTGCCTATTTTCAGCATCCTTCAAATCTTCTACATTATGGGTTGAGCCAATCTATGCTTTGATGATTGCCCTGTGCCCATATGATTCCTTCTGAAGATAAACATCCTGTCCTTCGCTTAATCGATTATTTTTTGCCAGACCTCGACTTTAGTTTGGCTGAAAATGCTGCCCTGAACCGGCAAATGCGCATTTTGATCGTGAGCAATATGTCGGGCATTATTGTCGCCTTTCTCTTTTCAATCTTGACCCTAACATGGATTCAAATTAATCCGGTTATCGCCTTCACAGCATTGGGGTTTAGCGGGCTGTTTCTAGTCAATATCGTTTTACTCAAAAAATCTGTTGCCCACCACATCATAAACTTGCTCACATTTTTTGATAGCCATCTTTTGATTATCAGCTTTGCAGGGTTATTGGGCGGCACGCATGGAGCGACAGTTTCAGCTTTTATATTTCTGCCACTCTGCTCGATATTTATATACGGCCGTAGACTAGGATTAGCCTCGGCCGGATTGATTGGTGGTGCATTTATCACGTTTTCGTTTTTCCAAGAGCCTTTGGAGCAGTTGAGCTTTGTTACAGGATCTGATTACGAACTACTTTACGTCCTATTCTTTCTTTCAAGCATCGCTTTAATCACACTTTTGGGGCTGGGGTACGACTCATTCCAAGTTAGCTCCCTACAGCAATTAGAAGAAATTCTGCACGACTTACAGATTGCGAAAGAAGGTGCTGAAGCTGCTACCCGAGCTAAAAGCGAATTTTTAGCCAACATGAGCCACGAAATCCGTACCCCGCTTAATGGGGTCATTGGAATGGCGGGCTTGGCACTTGATGGTGATTTAACTACTGAGCAGCGTGAGTTTATCGAGACAATTCGGAATAGCGGTGATTCATTGCTGACAATCATCAACGATATTCTCGACTTTTCAAAGGTTGAAGCTGGCAAGATCGACTTGGAAGAGCAGCCGTTTGATGTGCGCCGCTGTGTTGAAGATGCACTCGACCTGTTGGTAAGCAAAGCGCAGGACAAACAAATCGAGCTCCTTTACACAATCCCGTTTGAAACACATACCGGTGTTATTGGAGATGTCACCCGTTTGCGCCAGATTTTGATCAATTTGCTGGGGAATGCGATTAAGTTCACCAGCGAAGGGGAAGTGGTGATCGAGGTTTCGGCCGAAGAGCTGCCCGATGACAAAGTCAAATTCTTGTTTAACGTGCGGGACACCGGCATTGGCATACCACAAAATCGCTTAGACAGGCTATTTAAATCATTTAGTCAGGTCGATGCTTCGACCACGCGCAAGTTTGGAGGGACAGGTCTTGGATTAGCCATCAGTAAAAAATTAAGCGAGCTGATGGGGGGAGAGATGTGGGTTGAAAGCGAGGAAGGGGTCGGGAGTGAGTTCAAATTCACGGCCGTGTTTAGCAAAACTGAACTAAAAGAAGAGAGCACCCTAAGCGCTATTTCACCCATCGACATTTTTGACAAGCGGGTTTTAGTTGTGGATGACAACCAAACCAACCGGACAATTTTAAATTACCAGCTTGAAAATTGGGGGATGAAACCTGAAATGGCGGAATCAGGCCAGATCGCTTTGGAGCTGATCACAGCAAACCCGCCTTACGACCTCATCATTTTGGATATGCAAATGCCTGAGATGGATGGCTTAATGCTGGCCAAGGAACTTGCTAACCGGCCGAATTCAAGCAATAGCCCGCTCATTATGCTGACTTCGTTAGGGCAATTGTGCAAAGAAGATAAACAGGCTGCCCGCCTAAGAAAATGTTTGACCAAACCGGTAAAACCTTCAGCGTTGCTCAATGTGATTTTAGAGATTCTGGTATCAAAACCTCAAAAAGTAGTTAAGCGCAATCTGCCCAAACAGGCCAAAGCATCAGATCTTTTAGCAACTCGGTTACCGATGAAAATATTGCTGGCAGAAGACAATATTGTGAACCAAAAAGTGGCTAAAAAGATGCTAGAGAAACTAGGATACCGGCCGGATATCGTGGCCGATGGGGCTGAAGCGGTTTCAGCCATTCAAGACATTGACTACGATGTTGTTTTTATGGATGTACAAATGCCGATAATGGATGGGGTAGAAGCTACCTTAAAAATCCGAACCAAAATTGATCCAATTCGACAACCAGCCATTATCGCCATGACGGCCAATGCGCTGGTCGGGGATCGTGAAAAATATTTAGAAGCTGGCATGGACGATTATGTCAGTAAACCTGTTCGCTTAAATGAGTTAATCCGATCTTTAGAAGAAGTTGGCCACAAAAAAAGCCTGCTAGGCGTAACCTAACAGGCTTTAAATAGGGGAGATTGGCTAATAACGCAGGTTATTAGCTGACAACTAATTCAATTCAGCATCGATGCTTTGTTGAAAGACCTCAAGATCTTGATTACCCGAAATAAGCCGGTTGCTCAAGAAAAATGATGGGGTTGAGCGGACACCCAAAGAGCGAGCCGCCTGCTGGTTAAAGCTAACATCTTCCATCCGTCGGCCGTCATCGAGGCAGACTTCAAAAGCATCTTCATCCATTCCGTCGATATTACCCGCAATGCTCATAAACCCTCTTTTGGTGTGCACACTGCTGGTTCCTTGAAGAGCAAATACATTTTCATGGAAGTCTAGGGCCAACTCAGTTCCTTGTTCATTGGCACACATCACCGCTGCGGCCGATGGCTGGCTGCCGGGGCCTAAAGCGAATGGCATCACCATCCAGCGAATCTTGTCATTCTCGACGTAGTTGGCCAAAAGCGTTGGTGCTTTGGTTGCACTGAAATTAGCACAGTGTGGGCAACCATAATCGACAACTTCGATCATCGTCACTTCAGCATCTAGATTGCCGGTAATGATGCACCGCTCAGGGTTTGATTCACAATAGTCGGTTGCGTTTGTGACTGTTTCGCTCAGCACCGGTGTCGGCTCGGCCGCAACCGAAGGGTTTAGCGTTCCGACAACGCCTAACCCAATCAGGCCAATTACAGCGATCGCTACGATCGGTCCAATAAGCATCCAGTTTGGACCAGATCGCTCACTTGTTTCTTGTCTTGCCGATTTACGGCGGGGTTTCATTTTAGACATATGTTCCTCTTAAAGCTTATTGCTAATAACCACTGGCTATCAGCTACTGAAATAAATTAAAAACGACGAGCTCCAGCTCTTGATACCATTCAGATTCATTTGCAAGCTGAATCGACCATGAGACGATCTGTTCCATGCGGCCGTCGAGCATGAACCAGCCCATGAACACAAACAGCAAGCCACTAAACAGGGATGTGGTATGCAGATGGAGCTCGGTACGCTCTCGTAGACGGCCGGTAAAAAACAGATATCCCAACACCCCGGCCGTGCAGAGCAAGAGCAGCCCTAAAATTACGTTTAGGGTGAGTTCAGGGAGCAAGAAATTTTCGATATTGTGGACCCCATATTTCACAATCCCTTGCAAAATGATCCAAGCGGCTAGCCCCCAAAGGACAGTCACGACAAAGTAAGGTGCGTCTACAAACCACCCTTTGCCGCGCAAAATGCGCCATATCAGGCTATTACGGCTGGCCCGGCCGATAAATGTTGAAACAAGCACCAGCGGCAGGCCTAATCCCAATGCGAAAATAAAGAGTAAGATGGCACCGCGCAAAACAGATGATGTGGTGGCCGCCATTGTCAGCATGATGCCTAAAATCGGGCCGATGCAGGATGACCAGCCGGCCGCAAACGTCA
>JAHDEN010000271.1 GCA_020628815.1 Chloroflexota bacterium
GTGGTTTGATGATCGCAACATTCGGCGCTCCTGTAACGGTAAACGTTCAGAACACAATCCTTGCTGACAATGGTTCATTGAACTGTCAGGTTGAGGGAAGTTCGGCCGTTGCAGTATTTAACTCACTCGGTAACAACGTGTTCACAGATGCCTCTTGTGCCTCTGTTGCCAGTGACATTCTTGTGGGCGCTGGCGGTGCTGGTGTGGCCCCATTGGCCGATAATGGCGGAGCAACCCAAACCCATGCGCTTGAAGCTGGCAGTCCTGCGATTGACGCAGCGACAACTGATCCGGCCGTGACAGCAGACCAACGTGGTGTTGCTCGTCCGCAAGGTGCTGGCCCGGACATCGGTGCATTCGAGTTAGACGGACCTGTAGGCTGTTCTGATCATTTGGCAACGGTACCTGCACCGGCTGGCACAATTTATGCAGCGAACACCTTTGGCACAGATTCAGCATCTGGCTGGGGTGCGGCTGATACCGGTGGCGATTACACCCACTTGTGGGGTGCAACTGCGGCCGATAGCTTCTCAGTCTCTTGTGATTCAGGCTTTATCAACTTAGAAAGCATTAGCACAAGCCGTGAAGCGATTCTGCAGGATGTGGATGTCTTAGATTCACTGACTAGTTACTCATTCGCAGTTGATAAGCTTGCAACAAGCCAAACCTATCTGCGGACGTTGTCTCGTCGTCAAAGCAATGGCTCAGTTTATCGCAGTGCTGTTCAGATTGATGGGGCAGGCAATGTGAGTTTGTTTGTTGACAAACTTGTTGCAGGCAGCTGGTCGAGAGTTGCCTCAAGAACACCTGTTAACATTCAGGTATTATCTAACAGCCAATACGAAGTGAAGTCAGAGACTGTTGGTACATCTCCAACCACAATTCGGGTCAAAGTTTGGTCATCATCTGAAAGCGAGCCATCAGACTGGCAATTAAGTGTGACCGATTCAGATCCCGCCTTGCAGAGTGCTGGAGCTGGTGGGTTGCGTGTAAACGTACTCAACAGTGAAAGTAACTTCCCTTACGGCGTTGCGATTGACAATCACTACATTTCAGAAGCAAGTGATCTTCCAGAGCCACCTGCTGACGATCTGTTTGTAGAAGACAGCTTTGATCGCACATCAGCATCAGGCTGGGGTACGGCTGATACCGGTGGTTCATACACCCATCTATGGGGTGCGGCCGCTGTTAACTCATTCTCAACAGATGGCGCACGCGGTTTAGTTGAACTGACAAATACCGCTCGGGCGAGAGAAGCCATTTTGGCATCACCAGATGTCTTAGACTCAATGTCTGAGATTACCTTTAGCATTGACACCCTGCCTTCTTCTGACGCATACATCAGACTGTTATCGCGTCGAGTGAACAATAGGTCAGCTTATCGCGGTGCTGTTGGTATCGCTCCAGATGGACAAATGAGACTGTTTGTTGACCGGTTAGATGGCGGCAGCTGGGCACGTGTTTCTGCAGATGAGTTGATCGGTGTGGTTGCTTCAACCGACAGTGATTATCAAATCAAAATGGAAACTGTGGGTACAAATCCAACCACCATTAACCTAAAGGTTTGGGAAGTTGGCACCGCAGAACCAGCCGCGTGGCAACACTCAACAACCGATGATTCAGCTGGATTGCAAAATCCAGGTGGTGTCGGAGTTCGGGTGAACATTTCATCTTCGGTAAGCGATCCAATCGTGTTTAGCTTTGAAGATTACAAAGTTTCAGCACCGGGTGAAGTAACCCCGCCAGAAGCTGTGGTTGTTGCTCAAGACGACTTTGCTAGAAGTGAAGCTGTCGGCTGGGCAGCAGCAGCCGTTGGTGGTGACTATTCCTATCGTTGGGGCGCTAGTGCAATTAACAGCTTTAGCGTAAACGGTAGCGAAGGTGTTATGACACTTGCTACGTCAGGTGCTGGGCGAGAAGGCCATTTAAGCGACCTGTCTCTGGTTGATACCCGGAGCGAGGTGACCTTGACACTGAGCGACTTGCCAAGCAAAACCAGCTATGTCCGTCTCTACAGCCGCGGTGTGAATAACTCTAGCGGTTATCGCGGGGTAATTCAGATATCTCCGGCCGGGAATGTCAGCCTATGGGTTGACCGTCTCGTGAACGGTGGCTGGGCTAGAGTTAGTGCGACAGAAGCAACCGGATTGCAGATGACGTATGAAACCGCGTATAGCATCAAGATGGAGACCGTTGGAACCAACCCAACGACGATTCGCATGAAGGTCTGGGAAAACGGCACGCCAGAGCCAGCCTCTTGGCAGCATGTTACGACCGATTCTACGGCCGCACTGCAGAACGCAGGTGCAGTCGGGTTGCGGGTTAATGCATCTGGTTCTGTTGCCAATGGGCCGATCGAATTTAGGTTCGATGACCTGTTGATTTCAGATATTACAGGTGTGGCTGATTAGCCCTTTATACGTTCGCAGAGTGTTGCTGGAACCAATGTGGTAAGCCACACTCTGCACTCTAGAACCTCACGCTTCATATTAACGACTATTAAGGAGCCGGGCCGAAATTTTTTGGCCCGGCTCTTTTAAATACTAAAAGGAAAATTATCAACAAAAAATATTTTAAAATCAGCAATGAGAAGTCTTTGTGCCGACTCCACTTTACGCTTAATATGTGGTAAATTTTATGTTCATGCCAAAAGAGGAAACAGTTACCATCCATGATATTGCAAAGATGGCGGGCGTTTCAATCAGTACCGTTTCGAGGGTGTTAAATGATAACAAAGCGGTACGTGAAACTTCGAGACTAGCAGTTCTGGATGCGGTAAAAGAGCTAAATTATCAACCGAATATATTCGCCAGCGGGCTTGCAGGTGGTAAATCAAAAACAATTGGAATAATTACTCAATATATTTCCAGCCCATTTTTTGATATGATTTTGCGCGGCATTCTCGATGAGATGATGGGGGGTGATTATCATCCTCTGTTTGCTGACGGACAGTGGCAAGAAGGGCGGGAGCGTCGCAGCGTTGAGATGTTTTTTGATCGTCGAGTGGACGGGCTTATTATTCTCGGCGGTGTCTTGCCAGAAGAAGAGCTTGCAGCGATTGCCAGACGAATGCCTTTACTTGTCATCGGCCGCGATCTTAAATCGATTGAAGAAAATTGTATTCCTTTGGATGACTTTAACGGCGCCTATCGAGCTACAGAACATTTAATTCAGCAGGGACATCGAAGCATTATCCATCTAACCGGAATATTGGCTCACGAAGATGCCAAACAGCGGTTGGCCGGTTATCGTGCAGCTATGTATGATGCGGACTTAGATATCGATGATCGTTTTATTGTTGAGGGAGATTTTTCAGAGCAATCGGGTGTGATGGCTGCAGAGAAGCTTATTCACTCTGGCCCGATGTTTACGGCCGTTTTTGCAGGGAATGACCAGATGGCGATGGGCTTTCGGCTAACCCTGTACAGGCGCGGCATTCGTGTGCCAGAAGATGTTTCATTGATCGGATTTGATGATCAGCCTGCCTCTGCATTTTTGACGCCACCGTTGACAACTATTGGGCAGCCTGCCCTTGAAATCGGCCGCTCGGCCGCACGCAGAATTGTCGCACGGATTCTTGATCAACCCGAACCTGTTGAGCCGTTTCGGGCTGAATTGATTGTTCGTAAATCAGTATCCCGAATTCACTAATAACTCGCCGCTTTTTGTCCTAATTTAGAGCTTTTGTACAATACCTAAGCAATTTCTTGACGATTTCAAACAACAAAGTACAATGTAAGCGATTACAGTAAGCGTTTACAGTAACCGCTTACATTGCAAAACAAATTTAGATATTTTGTAAAACTTTTGTTCGTTTATGTCTGTCCGTAGAACCAATAGTCAACGAGTTAGAATTGATGATGTCGCCCGTGAAGCTGGGGTTTCAACTGCCACAGTCAGCCGTGTGATAAATGGGACCGGCACAGTTTCTGCGAGCACAAAAGAGCGAGTTAATCAAGCCATTAGCCATCTGAAGTTTGTTGCACATGGGTCTGCACGCGGGTTGGCAGGCACGAAGACTCACACAATCGGATTGGTTTTGCCGGGCCTTACTACCTTTTTCTTCACAGCTTTAATTCAAGGGATTAACGATTGCATCTACAACCGAGACTACTCGCTTTTGATGTATTCGGTTTACACACCAGCTTCAATGACATCTGGGAAGCCTTTGCCTTTAGGCGAGCACAATACAGATGGTCTTATCGTTTTTACAGACTTTTTGGATGATTATTCGATCCAATATATGTATGACCAAAATTTGCCCATTGTTATGCTGCATAGATCTCCTCCTGATGGATTAAATATCCCAAAAATCATGTTCGAGAATGAAAAAGGGGCGTTTGATATTGTTAACTACCTCATTCAATCTGGTAAGAAGCGAATCGTCTATCTAAAGGGGCCAGAAGGAAATGAAGACTCTCGCCAGCGGGAGTTAGGATACAGAAGAGCTTTAGCCGCAAACAACATAGCGATCGACAACGAGTTAATCGGCCGCGGTAATTTCGCATCCGGCCGAGCACGCGAAGAGATCCAAGATATGTTAGCCAGAAATGTTCAATTTGATGCGATATTTGCAGGTAACGACGATGCGGCCGTTGGTGTTTATGAAGTTTTGCGCAAACATAATCTGCGAATTCCAGAAGACGTTGCTATTGTTGGCTTTGATGATGACTACATGTCCCAATATATCTCGCCACCATTAACAACAGTCAAAGCCCCTGTCCATAAATCTGGATATGAGGCTGCGCGCATTCTTTTAGATTTGATCGATGGGAAATCAACTGTAGATGAAATCAAACTAAATACAGAGCTCGTTATTCGGGAGTCTACGGAAGGGGTGATTCATGTCTAATCAATACCTAGTTGGAATAGACATTGGTGGGACCAATGTTGATGCTTTATTGGTAAACCGAACTTTTGAAAATGAGTTTGAGCAAATCGCGTTTCATACTAAACCGATTCGTTCGGCCAGTGGAAAAAGACCGATCGACACGATTATTGAAGTTGTCGATGAGTTGCTCGAAATAGGGCATATCGCTGATTCGGCCGAGCTGTTTGCAATCGGGGTGGGAGTTCCCGGATTAGTAAATCCCAAAACTGGTCATGTTGCTCTAGCCGTCAACTTAGATGAAGAATCGATGATGTTGGGACCTTTGCTCGAAGCCCGTTTTGGCTGTCCTGTTCTTGTAGAAAACGATGCGAATGCAGTTGCTCTAGGAGCTGCTAAATTTTTGGTAGACCCATCAATCGAACATCTAGCATTTGTAACGCTGGGTACCGGCGTTGGTTCAGGGCTGATTTTGAACGGGCAAGTGTTTCATGGATCGCAAAATATGGCTGGTGAAATTGGCCACATGTTTATTAAAGAAAACGACGTGAGATGCTCTTGTGGGGCAAATGGATGTCTTGAAACATTTGTTGCGGGGCCTGCCATTAAAAGAATGGCTGAAAAAGTTTGTGCAAGTGAGCAAGAAACATCTTTAAAGAACTATGCTGAGTTAAGTGCTGCGGCTGTTTTTATTGAGGCTGATAAGAATGACGCAGTGTCCATTGAAATTGTGAATGAGGTTGGCGTCATATTGGCTCGTGCGCTTCAAGGGCTGATTATGTCGTTTGATATTCAAAAAATTGTGATCGGTGGTGGCATATCACGGGCCGGAAAAACACTGTTGCTTCCGATTCTGAATGAATGGAAGCGCATGCGAGACGAATCAGTTATGGCGACAGAAATGCTACAGCCTAAAAAACTGATGATTTGCCCAGCCACTTATAAAGCTGGTGCATGGGGCGCTGTTGCTGTTGCGCTTGGTCAGCAAAATTTAGATCAAGCAAAAATGGTAGTACAGATGAATTAGTTAGCTCAATCATCCATTTGTATGTTTACAAGGATGGTTTTTACAAATTGAAAGAAAAAGCGTTATTCGCACTCGGTCTGCCAACTTGAATTGCAAATAGCGCAAAGAAAAACTTCGATAACACCCGGAGGTGATAACTAAGTTAACTCCTGAAAAGCATATATTATTTCCCATACCTCAAATGTCTATGACATTAATCCAGCAATTGAGCAACTTGTTTTGCTGGGTCTGGATCTATACATTCAGAATTGTTCAAGCATAAAGAAAAGATATCTTGGTTGATTGATACAACACAAGAATCTAAATCTTCAATAAGGAGAAGAATTACCATGACTAATATTCGCAAACTATGGTTAACATGTCTTGTTATCCTAGGACTCATGCTCGTGGCTTGTGGTGGCGGAGATGCCCCACAGACATCTGAGCCAGCCGATGAACCAGCTGTAGAAGAAGCAGCTGAAGAAATGGCAGAAGAGGAAATGGCAGAGGAAGAAATGGCTGAAGAAGCAGCCATGGAAGATGGTGAAAAAGTCACCATTCGCTGGTTTGTCGGTCTAGGAACCGGTTCTAACGAAGACCAAATTCCTGTTCAAGATGGCGTTGTTGAAAAATTCAACGCATCACAAGATAAAATTGAATTGGTTGTTGAGTATGTTGATAACGCTCAAGCAACTGACATTCTAAACACCCAAATCGCTGGTGGTAACTCTCCAGACATCA
>JAHDEN010000049.1 GCA_020628815.1 Chloroflexota bacterium
GTTAATATGCTCCTTTATTGGTTTCTTCTAGAAATAACACCTAGTGCAAATCCTCTGGTTTTTCGCCAGATGATTCAAATCAACATTCTGTCAATCGTCGTTTTCTGTTTAATAGGCTATGTGGTTAGTGGACTGAGCCAGTCTGTACAAACGCGCCGGGCTGAACTGGCGGCCGCCAATCGGAAACTGGCCCAATATGCAAGCAGTTTAGAAGAGTTAACCATTAGTCGTGAGCGCAACCGGATGGCGCGCGAACTGCATGACACGCTGGCACATACGCTAAGCGGTCTATCAGTACAGCTAGAAACGGCGCGTACATTTTGGGATGTGGATGAGGCGATAGCAAAGGGGTTGCTTGACCAATCATTGGCGTCGACTCGTTCTGGATTACAAGAGACACGGCGGGCGTTGCAATCGTTGCGGGCATCCCCTTTAGAGGATTTGGGGCTGGTATTAGCCTTGCGCGAGTTAGCAGAATCGGCCGAATCTCGCACCTATCTCAAGCTCAATCTGAACCTGCCCACCCAACCGATTGAATTACCAGATGCCATCGAACAAGGGATCTATCGGGTGGCACAAGAAGCGGTCAACAATGTGGTCAAGCATTCGACGGCGCAAACATTGACCCTGTCACTTAAAATTGAGGATCAGATTGAACTACTTGTGGCGGACGATGGGGTCGGCTTTTTGACCAATTCAGCGGAAAGCAAAGATGGTCATTATGGCCTTGTTGGCATTCAGGAGCGGGCCGCTCTTATCAACGGCCAGATCACCATCACCAGCCAGCCGCAGCAAGGGACAACGATCTTGCTGAGGGTGGATCGAGAGTAAATCATGCGAATTATTATCTGTGACGATCAAGCGATAGTCCGAGACGGCCTCAAAATGATGCTTGGTCTTGAAGCTGACATTGAAGTTGTTGCCACCGCCCAAGATGGCGCAGAAGCGGTCAATCTGGTCGCTGAACACAGCCCCGATCTTGTGTTGATGGATTTGAAAATGCCGATTATGAACGGCATTGAGGCAACACGGCGCATTCGCCAACAGCACCCTGAAATTCCGGTCTTGGTGTTAACCACCTATGATGCTGATGAGTGGGTATTTGATGCGCTGCGAGCCGGTGCGGTTGGCTATTTGCTCAAGGATACGCCGCGTGAACAGTTGGTCGCGGCCGTGCGTGGTTCGGCCACAGGACAGAGCTTTGTCGATCCAAATGTTGCAGGAAAATTAATAGGACAAGTTACGAGTGCAACGTCAATTTCGCCATCAACTGCCATTCTAAGCAAACTCACCGAGCGTGAAACGGACATTTTGCGTCTTGTTGCTGAAGGGCAAACGAATCAAGACATCGCCCAAACGCTCTTTCTCTCTGAAGGGACAGTGCGCAACTATGTCAGCCAAATATTTGCAAAATTAGAGGTTGCGGACAGAACACAGGCGGCCGTTATCGCATGGAGAAATGGTTTAGTGGCATAAGCTACTAAACAAGGCTTCCTACCCTTCCTACCAACGTTAGGCGCGAACGTTAGGCGCGGCGGAAGCAGATGTTAATCGGCCGCGACTAGCTGCGGATCAAGCACATCTGCCAACGGCTGCTGTTGACCCGCGCCGATCAAACCGGCCGCGATATTGCCAGACGCCAACACCCCTGGCAATCCTGCACCTGGATGGGTTCCAGCCCCCACAAAGTACAAGTTATCGATATCTTGTGAGCGATTGTGCGGCCGGAACCAAGCCGATTGGGTCAACACCGGCTGGACCGAGAAAGCTGAGCCTAAATAGCTGTTCAGCGTCCCCTCAAAATGGGCCGGATCGATATAGTGCTCGGCCACAATATTTTCTTGCAGATCGGGCAAATAGTTTTCTTCTAGAAAGTTCATGATTGAATCACGATACGGCTTCGCCTGTGTGGCCCAATCGATGCCTGACGCATTGTGCGGAACCGGCGAAAGCACATAGAAGTTTTCATGCCCTTCAGGCGCAATCGAAGGATCAGTAATTGTGGGCATATGCAGGTACAGTGAAAAATCGTCCGGCTTTACTTTTTTGTTGAAGATTTCGTGCAGTAGCTCTTTATATCGCTGGCCCAAAATAATATTGTGATGGCGCAGGCCGGTGTCGAGATACCGTTTTTTGGTGCCAAAATAGATCACGAACAGCGACATGCTGTATTTTGTCAGATTTTTGTAGCGCATGTCAGAGTTGATCCATGAGCGATGTTCTTTGTCGATCATGTTAAGGTAGGTATATGCAACCTCCGCGTTAGAAACAACAGCATCGGCCGCCACAAACGACCCATCCCCCAGATACACACCATCAGTTTTTCCGCTTTGTACCCGAATTTGAGCAACCTCAGTGTTGTATGTAATCCGGCCGCCCAACTCTTCAAACAGTTTGACCATTGCAGCCACAACCGCCCCGGTGCCACCCATCGCATACCAAACCCCGTGTTCACGCTCTAGGTAGTGGATAAGCGCATAGATCGAAGTTGAATCAAACGGGTTTCCGCCGATCAACAGTGGATGGAATGAAAAGCATTGGCGCAAAAAGTCGTTCTCAATAAATTGCTCTACATATTTATAAACGCTTTTATAGGATTGGAGCCGCAATAAGTCAGGCACCACTTTCAGCATATCGCTCACTTTTAAGAACGGGGTGTTGATCAAATCCATCCCGGTGTGGTAAATGTCTTTGATTCCGTCTACAAAGTTCAGGTAGTTTTGCTTGTCGGCCGGGTTCCACTTCTCGATTTGGTCCAAAATGAAGTCAGAATCACCGTTGTAGTCAAAATGATTTTTGTTGTGATCATAAATCCGGTAAAACGGATCGCAGCGAACAAATTCGACATAGTCGGCCCGATTTTTACCTGCAAGCTCAAACAGTTCATCAAACATGTAGGGTGCGGTAATCACAGTTGGGCCGCCGTCAAAATGGAACCCATTTTGTTCATAGACGTATGCTCGCCCACCAGCCATGTCCCGCTTTTCTAAAATCTGCACATCGTGCCCAGCGGCTTGCAAACGAATTGCGGCCGATAACCCGCCAAACCCACTACCAATTACAATGATCTGTTTTTTCATGTCTTACCCTGTTTTGTTCAAGTTTGAGGGGAACAATATCCCCGCAACGTGAAAAGGATACATGAAAAGCGCGACATGCACAGGTTTTGTCTATGTTTCTTATATGTTTGTGTCTATGTATCGGGAAATGCCTTTTCCCCCGCTTCAATCATAAGCTCTAGTTTATTTTCGGCCGGTGGCAATGGGCAGCTCCATAAATGGTTGTAGGCACAAGATGGGTTGTACGCAAAATTAAAGTCAAGCAGAATTTGATCCCCATGTGTGCCTAAATCAGCCCCTTTAATCGCATCGTACAAATATCGGCCGCCGCCGTATGTGGTTTTGCCATTGGTCGCATCCCCAAAGGGCAAATACAACGCACCGCCGTACCCATCAATCCAAAACATGTTTAAGTGATACGCCTTCCCCTTAAGCTCAAAGTCGATCTCCGCCACACGGGTGTAACTAAATATCCCATCGGCCGCCAATTGAGTCTCAAGCGTATACTGCAAAACGTCCGTATTAAACGTTCCCCAAACCGCGAATTCAGGATCATAGTCATAAAATGGCGCGCTGTCTGTCAAAGCTTGCTGCTCCGCCATCAACGGGGTCATCGGATGATTCCAAAACAAACCATCTTTGACAGATCGAAACATCGCCCAAGAAGCTTGGAGCTTTTGCGGATCTTGATTTGTAGCCCGGATATCTGCATAGACTTTTGAGATTGTTCGTCTCCAGTCGGTAAGCTGAAGCGGATTTAAAAGGGTCATTTTTTCACCTTCGCATTTAAAGTTTTCTTCCAGACGCTCTGTTATCTTCGATTTTGAGTCAGTAACGACAAATCCAATACGGTTTTTACGTTAAAAAACCGAGGTTTCTGAAATTAAAGCCTTAAGAGAAAGTGTCTATCATTCTTCAATAAGCGTATGTGCAATTGAGCCTATCAATTTACGCCCGTGCAATTTTCGAATTTGTTTCACATTCAAATACCAAATCCTATGACTTCCAACTTCCCTAGATCTCTTCTAAAATTTCTTGCAGCTGCTTTTTGCCTGATTCTTGTCGCATTGGTCCCCACGGCCGGTGAGAGTAACAATGATCAAAGCGATTTTGTTCAACGCGTTGATCGTGAAACCGAGCTTGAAATAGGGCACGATGATGAGTTTTGGGCTGAATTAACCAAAGACGAAGCACCATTAGCAATTACGGCCGAAATGACCAAAGCAACCGCTCCAAATCATGTGGGTGGTTCGTGGGGACCGGTCATTGACTGGCCATTAAATCCTGCCTCAATCGCCAATTTGCCTGACGGCCGGTTGTTAACTTTTTCAGGGAGTGAACGGTATAGCTGGCCTTCGACTGAACAAACCTATGCAGCCATTTGGAACCCCACCACAGGCGCTTTAGAAGAAGTCTTTAACGACAACCACAACATGTTTTGTGCCGCTATGGTTTCAACCGCAGACGGGCAAATCATGGTAAATGGGGGAAGAAATACCGTTAGCAGTGCAAGCCTGTTTAACTGGGAAGGTGAAAGTTGGACACGCAGTGACGAGATGAACAGCAAGCGCTGGTATCCGACCTCCATCGCATTACCAAATGGAGATGTGTTCACAGCCGTTGGTAAAAACAACCGATATCCCGAAGTTTGGACAGAAGGAGCCGGCTGGGACCTGCTAACCGGAGCTGATCTACAAGCAGCTATCCTAGATTATGGAAGCAACCGGGACGGAGCTGGATGGTTACCTTTAATGCATTTGGACCCCCGAGGCAACATTTTGCACTATGGTGCCACCGATCAGATGCACGAGATAACGCTTGCGGGCAACGGCAGTATCCGCAATTTGGGATCCAACAATTTAAGTTGGTATCCAGAAGAAGCGGTGGCGGTTCAGTACGATGAAAATCATATTTTGATTGCAGGTGGAGCGGATGCTATTGATGATGGGCTAACGGCAACGAATAAAGCTGCGATTTTAGACATGAGTGGCCCAAATCCGATCGTAACTGAAATTGTCGGAATGAACTTTGATCGCCAGCTTGCCAATGAGGTTGTAATGCCAACCGGAGATATATTGGTGATCGGGGGGAACACAACTGGTAAAAAGTTTAGCGACCCAGGGTCTGTGCTAACCCCAGAGCTTTGGAACCCTCAAACGCAAACTTGGACCAATCTCAATAACATGAGCGTCCCACGTAACTACCATTCAACCGCTATCCTGCTCCCGGACGGCCGTGTTTTCGCAGGTGGTGGTGGATATGCATCGAGTAACCCTAATCACCCAGCAAACCATCCAGATGCTCAAATTTTCTCTCCCCCGTATCTCTTTAACTCGAATGGAACCTTAGCCACCCGGCCGCAAATTACAAGTGCGCCAGAGCTCACCGCACCGGGCCACAATTTCATTGTTAAAACCAACCAAACGCCCGACCGTTTTACAATGGTTCGCCTCTCAGCCGTTACCCACAGCACCAATACAAGTCAACGCTTTCTGGAGGTTGATTTTGTACCCAAAAGCGGTGGCTACGAGTTGAGCATGAACAGCAACGAAAACACCCTTGTGCCAGGCTATTGGATGCTGTTTGCTTTCAACTCACAAGGTGTACCCTCAGTCTCGCACACCATTCATGTCTCAAATCAGGATTTGCTGGTTGATCAACCGGCCGATTTTGAATCAAACATCGATACGGCCGCAGTCGTAGAAATGAACGCCGTTGGCAAAACGGGTGACACACTGAGCTATAGCGCAATCGGTCTGCCACCGGGTGTCACCATCAACACTAGCACCGGCCGGATGGCAGGCACCCCAACCGACTGGGGATATTACGATGTGAACGTTACCGTTTCAAGCAATCGTGGTGCCACCGAGACAGTCGAATTCACATGGGAAGTTATCCATCCCGACACAGTCACAACCGTGTACAACTTTGAATCTAATCATGGTTGGACAGTTAACCCGAGTGGATCTGATACAGCCTCGGCCGGTCAGTGGAAACGAGGAAACCCGGCTGGCACAAGCGAGCAGGGGAACCCGATCCAGCTGGATGAAACGACTAGCGGCAACAATGCACTAATCACCGGTTTAAACGGTGGCAGCGTCGGTGCAAATGATGTAGATGGCGGGCTAACCTCAATCCGATCACCAAATATCCAAATTCCGGTCGCCACCGAGTCGATTCTCAGCTTCGAATACAATTTCGCACATCTTGCAGATGCGACATCGGCCGACTTTTTGCGCATCAGCGTTGTGGGCGACACCACATCAGTTGTACTAAAAGAGCGGGGTGCCCCAACATTACGCACGGGTGAATGGACAACATTTCGCAAAGACCTGTCTGACTTTGGCGATCAAACTGTCACCATTCTGATCGAAGCCAATGACTCAAGCTCCGCCAGCGTCATCGAGGCAGCTATTGACGATGTTGAGCTAAAAATCACCCCGATCACAAAATCGCCAATTTTGACCAACCCAGGTGACCAAGACAGCATTGTCGGCAATACGGTGAACTTACAAATTAATGCGACTGACCCGGATGGTGATCCAATAACGTTTGCAGGGTCAAATCTGCCAGATGGGTTGAGCCTAAACACAAGCAATGGTCTGATTTCAGGTATCCCATCCGAACCGGGTGATTTTAATGTCAATTTGCTGGTCACAGATGATAAAGGGGCGCGTGATCAGGCCTCATTTAGTTGGACGGTTGAACAGCGGCCTCTGGTTCTGTCTCAAATCATTTCACAACCCAAAGAGCAAGGGACCTTAATCTCTTATACCGGCCTAGCAACCGGGGGTGGCGGGACAATTCTGTACAAGTGGAACTTTGGAGATACGACGCCTGACTCTGAATTCCGATCAACCCCCGCCATCTTCCACCAATACGATCAGCCCGGCCGTTACATCGTGACCTTAACGGTCAAGGATGGGAGCGGACAAGAAGGTGAGATTCGGTTTAATCAAGCCATCTACCCACCCCGCACCGAAAAACGACCAAATCGTTCAAGCAGCATCGTACTTGAAGAACGTGAAGGGCATAATCGGATTTGGGTTGTGAATCCCGACAACAATTCTGTTTCAGCCTTCAACAACCAAAACAACGAAAAGTTGGCCGAAATCCCTGTCGGGCAAGAGCCACACGCGCTGGCCGTTGCTCCTGACGGCCGGATCTGGGTCACAAACCAAGAATCAGCTTCGATCTCGATTGTTGATCCCAACAGCTTTACCGTAGTCGACACAAAATATCTGGCCGGAGGCTCTAAACCGTTTGGTATCGTCTTCTCCCCAACCGAAGATCATGCCTATGTGGCACAAGAAGCGTTAGGCACGATCCTCAAGCTTAATCCAACCAATGGGAACCAACAAAGTTCTGTCTTTGCGGGTCAGCACGTACGCCATTTAGCCATTAATTCAGATGGAACAAAGCTGTACGCTACCCGATTTATCACTCCAAAATTACCGGGGGAAGAGACCCAAAACGTCCAAACTGAAAATGTCGGTGGCGAAGTTATCGTCATCAATACTGGTTCGATGGGTGTCGCGGACACAATCATCTTACAGGTAAATGACGGGGAAGATTTTGAAGCTGGCGCACGCGGTGTGCCCAACTATCTGGGCGCCCCAGCGATTGCGCCCGACGGTAAAACCGCTTGGATCCCATCAAAGCAAGATAATGTTTTACGAGGCCAACTGCGGGACGGCGAAGATCCAAATTTTGAGCACACCGTCCGTGCGATCTCGTCTGAAATTCAGTTAGAAAGCAACAGTGAAATCTCGAACAACCGGATCGATCATGACAACTCCAGCTTGGCAAGTGCGGCCGTTTATGGGCTGTATGGCAACTACATGTTTGTGGCGCTCGAAACGAGCCGCGAAGTAGCCGTCATCGATGTATCCCAAAAAGCTGAAATTTTCCGGATTGATACCGGCATCGCCCCACAGGGGTTAGAAATTTCTGCCCACGGGTTAACCCTTTTTGTACACAACTTTTTAGATCGCACGGTGGGTGTTTACGATATGTCGCCGCTCATCAACGAGGGGATCCTTGAAATCGTTCAAACAGCCACCTATCGGCCGGTGACCGATGAAAAGCTGGCCCCTGAAATTTTGACAGGTAAACAGTTGTTTTACGATGCACGGGATACCCGATTAGCACAAGACGCATATATGAGCTGTGCCAGCTGCCACAATGACGGTGGCCACGACGGCCGAGTATGGGACTTTACTGGCACGGGTGAAGGCTTGCGTAACACCATCTCCTTAAACGGTCACGGTGGGCCAGAACACGGCCGCTTGCACTGGAGCGGTAACTTCGACGAAGTACATGATTTCGAAGCGCAGATCCGTTCATTTGCCGGTGGTACTGGCTTAATGAGCGACGAAGATTTTAATGCCACGGCTGATCCATTTGGGGAGCAAAAAACGGGCAAAAGTAGCGATCTTGATGCGTTGGCCGCTTATGTGAACTCATTAACCACAGTTGGCCCCAGCCCGTTTAAAGCCAGCAATGGGGAGCTAACAGATGCAGCCAAAGCCGGCCGGATCGTTTTCAAAAACCACAGCTGTACATCGTGCCATTCAGGCGATGTATTTACCGATAGTGCCACCAATGCGTTACACGATATTGGGACGCTAAAATCGAGCAGTGGCGACCGTCTGGGGCAATCGTTAGATGGGTTAGACACCCCAACCCTCATTGGCGTTTGGGAAACCGCCCCTTACCTGCACGACGGATCGGCCGGAACATTAGCAGAAGCGGTTCAAGCGCATGCGGGAGTTGATCTTTCAACGACAGAAATGGATCAGTTGGTCGCGTTTTTACAGCAGATTGACGACCTAACTCCGGCCGTACCGCCCAATGTCCCCCCAACGCTCGAGAATCCAGGAAACCGGACGGACATGGAAAATGATTCGATCACCTTATCTTTAATCGCCACCGATCCTGATGATCCAAGCTTAATTTTTACCAGCACCGGCCTACCCGGCGGGTTAAACTTAAACCCAGATTCAGGTGAAATCAGCGGTGTTTTAATCAAGGATGGGGAGTATCCGGTCACAATTACCGTGACAGATGGAGCCAAAGCGACCAGCACAATTAACTTTACTTGGATCGTTGAGCCGGAACCGCAGCCGATTATCTTTTCAGCAGGGGTTCATACGATCAGCACCGACCAACTGATAACTGTGCCGCTAAAGATTGCGCTCGATGATACACATCAATCTTTAAACACATTTTCGCTTGATTTGGCTTACGATGATTCAGCGGTAGAAGTTGGTCAATGTACCGTAGACGCAGGCCTAAGTGTTAGCTGTGATTTCGGCCAAGCAGGTACAGTATCTATCAACGGCTCATTTGAGTCAGCCCAAACCACCAACGTTTCGCCCGCCACAATCCAGTTTAAAGCGATTGGTGACGATGGTGCGAACAGTATATTGCAGTGGACGGTTAACTCTTTATCCGGCAACGCTGGTCAACCAGTCACTTTATTTGAAGCTCAAAATGGGCTGATTCGAATTCAAAACGCCAACACAGCGCCAGAATTACAAGACCCCGGAGACCAAACTGCAAAAGTTGATAATCCGGTTCTGGTACAGCTTCAAGCATCAGATGCAGATGGAGACAGCTTGAGCTTTAGCGGCCAAAATCTGCCCGATGGCTTAGTGATAAACAATGATGGCTTGATTAGCGGAACGCCTGTAAAGGCAGGGACGTTTGAGAGTGTCTTGATCGTTGACGACGGCCGGGGCGAACAGGATCAGGTTGCCGTGGTTTGGGAAGTTGCGGAATCAACAGCTGAACCCTCTGATACAGATTACACCCTTACGGTCAATCAATCTGATTCGTTCACCAATAGCCCGCTGCTTAGCGTGGTGATCTCACCAACCGTAGACGGAGAGGTGCAGTTCAGCAATTCAAACACATTGTCTTTCGAAGGCTGGAAGCCTTTCTCTAATCCGTTTGAATGGTCACTTGCACCAGAAACAGCTCCCGGTTCGTTAAACATAATCTACGCTTGGATCAAGCTTGATGACGGTTTGATTTTGGGGCCGATCAAAGATGGGATTATTTATGACCCTATCCGGCCGACCGGCTCATTTACCATCGAGCTAAACCCAGAAGGAGAGTTGCTTGAAGGGGACATTGTGCTGTTACATTTAGATTCAAGCGATGAAGGAAGTGGTGTTGCCACAATGCGCATCAGCAACCATGCGGACATGAGCGAATCAAGCGGCTGGATCGGGAGCAAATCGATCCATTATTGGAAAATGACGGGGGATTTAGTGTACGTTCAGTTCCAAGACCGCGCGGGCAATTTGTCACCCATCTATCAAAATGATGCGGAGAACAGCGGTGGAAATTCAGGCTCTACCCTCATTTTCCTACCATCTGTTCTTAATAACCACACAAACGGTATGATGAAGGCAAACATCGAAAATCTAGGTCAGGAAAACACAGGGGCTAAGTCCGGAGAGAACAACGGCTGGTCAGCATGGCAGGCGCTTAAAAGCCGGGTCTTTGGAACAGATGATAATCAGTAGGCCGTAACAGTTATTCGCTGAGCAAGCGCATAAACTCAAGCGGCGACTGCGGCCGATGATCCGGATTCTTGGCTAGCGCCTGATCCAGCGCATCGCTAATCTGCTGCGGAATATCAGGCACAATTTTATTGGCGCTAACCGGCTGCTGCTGCAAATGGGCAATGATCATATTTGTGGGATTACTTGCCCTAATTGGAAATTGATTTGTTAGCATGTAATAGGCCATCACCCCCAAAGAATATACGTCCGCCCGACAGTCGATATTTTTATCAGACATCAGCTGCTCGGGTGACATAAAATCGAGCGTCCCCAGTAGATAATCACCTGTCAGCTGACTCGTGCTCCCGTGCATTTTTGCTATACCAAAATCAGTTAGCGTGGCATGATAATCTTCTATCATTTCCCCGTCTTCGATTCTGCGTCGCAGCATAATGTTGGCGGGCTTAATGTCTCGATGAATAATTTGAGACGTGTGGGCATACATCAGGGCGTTTGTTACGTCATCCAAAATGGTGAGCGTTTGCTCAAGCGTCAACGGACCATTTCTCTGCATCAGCTCTGCTAAAGATTCCCCCTGAATATATTCCATCACCATATAAGCGTGCTCTTGCTCTAGGCCAAAATCAAACACCCGTACAATATTTGGGTGCTTTAATTTTGCTACGATCTCCGCCTCACGCTTAAACCGCTCTAAAAATGAGTCATCGTTGAACTTATCCGGCCGCATTTCTTTGATAGCAACTTGGGTACACAAAAGTTTGTGCTCTGCCCGGTAAACCCGTGCCATTCCCCCGCTACCGATCTCTTCCAGAACTTTATACACGCCAAATTCTTTGGTTGCTTGCCGATCCAGCGTCCCATAAATTTCAGAATCAGAGATTTTTCGCTGCTGTTCTTGCTCTAGCTCAATTTTAACCCGAAGCTCAATCTCCATCATCACAGAGTTTGAAATCTCCCGTAAAATTTCAATTTCGTTCTGAGTCCACTCGTGGGGTTTGCTATCGATCACACACAGGCTGCCGATGTTGTGGCCGTCTGAGGTTGATAGGGGGAGACCCAAATAGCCAACAAACTGATGATTTTTGATGTATGGGCTGTCGCTAACTAGCGGGTGAGAGCGAGCATCGTTAATGATTAAAGGTTCACCTGTTTCAACAACGTGCTGGCAAAAGGAGCCTCGAACCGGTGTTTCTCGAATATCTAACCCTTCTGCACTTTTGAAAAATTGACGTTGATCATCAACAAGTGAAACCATTGAAACAGGTGTGTCGATAATTCTGCGAGCTAGATTTGTTAAACGATCAAATGCGGCTTCGACCTCAGAATCCATTAAAAGCGTTTTACGCAACGCTTCTAAACGGGCTGTGTCGGCAAGGATTTTTGTGGCTGCGTTTGGCATGAGTTTTGCACCTTTGGGTCAACTATGAACGCCTTGATCCTGCTGGCAAGTCCAAATAGTTAGTTTTCTCGTCGTGGGGATCGGCCGGTACTAACATCCTACCGGCCGATATGCTTTTTAGAAGCAGCTAAACCCCAAAAACTTACTCATTTGCCGATCTGTCACATTTGCGTAACCTTTTGCAAATCAAGCCTACTCATAGCGGAAGCGCAAAACCCCAATCCCGAAGAAAACGGCCGCAAATAGGAGCAGCACCCCCGCCTCGGGTAATATACCGACCAGCGATTCCCCTTTCACAACTAAGTCGGTCATCCCGCGCAGCGCCCAACTCGTTGGCACAAAGTTGGCCACAGCCTTGGCTGGAGCTGGAAAAAATTCATACGGATACCAACAGCCTCCCAGCAGCGACAACACCATCCCAAACATGATGCTGAGCCCGTTGGCTTGCCCGGCCGATTTTACAAACGTGCCTAACATCGTGCCGAGTGAAACACCAGCGAGTCCAAATGCAACGAGCAAAACGGCTAATCCACCGGGGCTACGGCCGTAGCCAATTCCGAATGCGATGGCACCAAACAGCACCAAAATCAGCATCTGAACCAACCCTTTGCCCAACTGTCCAAAAATAACGCCGCCCATATAAGTTGCTTTACCGGTTGGGGTCGTCAGCATCCGGGCCAGCGTACCGTACTCCCGTTCGCTCACAAACAAAACGGACACACCGATAAGTGGAATAAAGACCCACGTGATCAATTGGCCTAAAGCCTGTTGGCTGGCTAGATCAAAGCCTGCCGCATCAACTTCGGCCGGTTGGGTCAAGCTCACCCGCTCCGGTTTTGCGGCTAGCTCCGCCTCCGCTTTTTCGCGGATGGCTTGGAACCACGCATCCTGCTCAGCCTGATTGGCAAAACGGCCGTTTGCAGCCATTTGCGCCGTGCTAGCGGCCGCAATTTCCAATGGGCCGGTCAGTTCACCAACGGCCGTTTGCACCGCTTGATTCACAATTTGCCCGTTTGTGTTACTTGGTTGGATGCGTAAATCAAGCTCGGTCGGTTCGCCATTGAGCACATTTTGCTCAAACCCGGCCGGGATATGCAGCACGGCCAAAGCACCGTCAAAATACTGTTCATCCGCTACGGCCAACGTCACCAGTTCTGGTGCCACGCCGGACGATGCGTTGAGTTTGCCAATCAACTCGGCCGACAAATTGCTCTGATCTTCATCAACCAACAAAATGGCTAAACCGGGAGCTGAACTATCACCATCACCACCAGCAAGTGGCCCAGCGAAAATGAAAGTAAACACCAGTGGCAAAATCAAGAAGGTTAGCCAAGCCATGGGTGAAGAAAATTCTAGTTTGATATCGCGGAATGCGATCTGAATTATTTTTTGCATGAGATTTTTTTTAGCTTAAACGCGATTCGCATTTAAGCCGAAAGCTTGCTCCTAAACAACATTGCCGCAATGGTAAAAACCACGGCCGCCATCAGCCACAAAGCACCGATATTGGGCAATACATCCACTAACGATTGCCCCAATCCAAGCTTGGTAAAGCCCTGCAACGCCCACTGATTAGGCGTTATCGCCCCAATCGAGTTGATAAAGCGATTATCAATTTGGGTAAACGTGCCGCTAATCGCCCCAAACATCAGCATCACGGCCGTGCCGATCCCAGCGACTTGTTCTTGTGTGCGAGCCGCACCGGCGATCAAAAGCCCCCATGACGTTGCGGCCAATGCGGCCGATACGATCAGTCCAATAACGCCGAACCAATTGCCCCACTTAATACCGTACATCAGCGAACTCCCAATCACCAAAATGCCAACTTGGGCCACACCGGTCAGGAAAATCCCCATCACCTTTCCGCCCAAAATTTGCATGCTGCTGGTCGGGGTTGTTTGCATGCGTCCTAACGTTCCTTCATTTCGCTCTCGCAAAATGCTGCTGCCGCCCAAAGTAACGGTGTACATCAAAAAGAAGAGGGCCATGCCGGGAGCCAATACCGATAAAACGTTAAACCCATCATCCTCTTCTTCGGCCGTACCGCTGTTGGCGTTAATGCCGATGAGTGGCTCTGATTCGCTTTGAGAAGTTACTAGATCCGTTGCCATCGCCTGGAAATTTGCTGCATCGAAGTCGCCGCTTTCTACGAGCTGGTCGACCGTGACCCCCACAAGGGTTGTACCGGAGTCAACCTGGCTCATAAATTGGGACACAATCGCCTCGACCACGCTGACAGAAATCGGACGAGATGAGCTGCGATAAATTTCGAGCGGCTCTCCCTCGGCCGTTTCTCCCGTCGTCGAGTCGGGAATCATCAACGCTGAAAAGTCGGCCGGGATAATAACCAGCGCCGCAATCTCGTCATCGTTTACCAATGTTCGCCCTTCAGGGATGCCGGTCGCAGGAACAACTTCAATAAGCTCGGCCAAATCGTCTGATTCAAACACCTCGACCAGTTGGCCACCCAAATCACCGATATCTTGATCGATCAGCATCACCGGAATATCACTGATGCCGCTGTTTCCATCGTCTTCAAATGCGCCAGACACAAACCCTAATCCCAACGTGATCAGGTAGGGTGCCAACAGCATGAGCAGCAAGGCGGTCGGATCGCGAAAGACCAGACGTAGATCTTTTAATCCTATAGCTAAAATTTTGTTCATTGCGTGTTACTCCCGTAAAGCCCGGCCGGTCAGGTGCAAAAATACCGCTTCCAAATTCGGCTCCTCCATATCGATTGAGCGGACCCGCTGTTGCGAATCAGCCGCGACGGTGAGCAGGTCGGGCAATACGGCCGCCGCTTCAGGCACCGTCACAACCACCTCTTGTCCATTAACAGACGAAGTGGTGACAAATGGCAACCCGCTAAATTTTGCAGACAGGTCGGCCGTCGGCGCATCTTCATCAAAATGCAAACGCAGCGTATCTTGCTCACCCACCATTTTGCGCAGCTCGTCTTGAGTTCCCTGCGCAATCATTTTTCCGTGATCGATAATCCCCACAGAATCTGAAAGCTCTTGCGCCTCTTCCATGTAATGGGTCGTGTAAAGCACGCTCATCCCTTCATCACGCAGCTCTTTCACCATGTCCAAAATACGGCGACGGCTCTGCGGGTCAATCCCTACCGTCGGCTCATCCATAAACACCAATTTGGGGCTGTGTAACAGGCCAACTGCGATATTTAAACGACGTTTCATACCGCCCGAAAATGTTTCAACTCGGTCATTGGCACGGTCGGCCAATTCAACTCGCTCCAACAGTTCGTCAATTTTTTTGGTTAGATTTGACCCACTCATGCCGGACATGGTCCCCCAGAA
This sequence comes from Chloroflexota bacterium, assembly GCA_020628815.1. GTDB lineage: Bacteria > Chloroflexota > Anaerolineae > Promineifilales > Promineifilaceae > WTJY01. The sequence continues at coordinate 15,314 of JAHDEN010000049.1, forward strand.
TTTTAGATTGTGTTTGGCGCTCAATTTGTCGTACAGGGCCAAATCTTGTGGCACAAAGCCAATAACACTTTTCACTTGATCGGCCGCCTGCACAACCGAATGGCCGTCGATGTGTGCATCCCCATCACTGGGTGTCAGCAGACAAGAAAGCATGCTGATCGTGGTGCTTTTGCCCGCCCCGTTTGGCCCCAGCAGGCTAAACACCTGCCCACGTGGGATCGAGAAGTTAACCCCATCTACGGCCGTAAAGTCACCGTATTGTTTCCTGAGATTGGTTGTCTCCAATATTAAATCGCTCATATTTCCTCAACTTATAACTACGTGCGGCTCTTTTTAATTGATGATCAGGAGTATAGGCCCAGGCGGGGTCACGATGGATGTGTAGATAGTCATGCCTAGGTCATGTTTTATTTGGTAGCGTAGTTTCCCTTTTTATTTTGTGTGTGAAATGGCTTAATAGGTTGATGCCGTATCAACCATTCGGTTGATATGTGTTGTAAAGCGCCACCCATTCTTCGATTGACAGAGTTTCTGCCCGTCGTTTGCCATCAACTCCGGCCGACTCGCACCACTCCCCAATTGCCCCTTTATCAAGCCCCAGCCCTTTAAAATTATTCAACAACTGTTTCCGCTTTTGGCTAAAGCCGGTTTTGGCTATCCTGAAAAACAGTCTTTCATTGGTAACTAGGCCGGTCGATTCCGGCCGGTTGGCCACATCGATCCGAACCACGCTCGAGGCAACCTTTGGCCTTGGGTAAAACGATCCGGCCGAGAGATTAAACATCATCTTGACCGCCCCGTAAAACTGCGTGCTAACCGCCATCAGGCTCATGCTGCCCGGCTTGGCCGTCATCCGTTCCGCCACATCTTTTTGCACCGTCAGCACCATTTGGGATGGCTTGACTTCAGTCTGCAACAGATGGCGCATAATCGCTCCGGTAATGTAATACGGCACGTTTGCAACCACTTTATACGATTCACTATGCGCAAATTGATCTGTCGGCGACATCTCCAGAATATCCTGATGCACAATTTCTGTGTTATTAAAGTGGGACAGCTCCATGCGCAAAATCGGGATCATCCGATCATCCAGTTCAACCGCCACAACCCGGTTGGCACGTTGAGCCAGCTGTTTTGTCAGGCTGCCTAGCCCTGGCCCCACCTCCAGCACATCGTCGGCCGAGTTCACATCGGCCGCGTCAGCAATGCGCGCCAAAATCGACTCTTCGTACAAAAAGTTCTGCCCGAGAGATTTTTTGGCGTCGATACCATGTTGCTGGAGGATTTCTTTAGGATGCATTTTTTGGGAATTGGTAATCGGTAAACAGTGGCCGGTGGTCGGTAGTCGGTGGTCGGTTAATTGATCACCGACTACCGCACCGTAGGTGACCGCTGCGAAGCAGACCGCTTACCTGAAATTTATTAGGTTACGAGCAAAGATTCCCCAGTCATTTCGGCCGGCTGGTCGATCCCCAGCAGATCTAACACTGTGGGGGCCACATCTGCCAAAATGCCGCGCGGCCGGAGCAACATATAATTGTTGCTGACCGCCAAGCAATTTACAGGATTGGTTGTGTGATACGTGTGCGGTTCACCGGTTAAAATTTCAACCATCCGTTCACAGTTGCCGTGGTCGGCCGTTACAAGCGCCGAGCCGCCTTGAGCCTCAATCGCAGCCACAACCTTGCCCACACATGCATCAACCGTTTCAACCGCTTTGATCGCCGCTTCAATCGATCCGGTGTGCCCCACCATGTCAGGATTGGCGAAGTTGACCAGCACAAAATCTGGCTTTTCGCTCTCGATGTGGGCTACAACTTTGTCGGTCAATTCATACGCCGACATTTCCGGCTGAAGGTCATAGGTCGCAACTTTGGGCGAAGCCGCAATGATCCGTGTTTCCCCCTCAAACGGCGCCTCTTCCCCACCGTTAAAGAAGAAGGTCACATGGGGATATTTTTCAGTTTCGGCCGCATGCAGCTGGGTTTTACCCGCTTTGCTCAGCGTTTCCGCCAGCGTCATCGCGATCGACTGCTCCGGAAACATCACCCGAGTTGGCAAATCGTCCGCATATTTTGTCATCGACAAAATCATTAAATCATCAATCGGCTTACGTTCAAAGCCGTCAAATTCTGGCACCACAAACGGCCGCACAATTTGGCGCATCCGATCTGCCCGGAAGTTGAAGAACAGCAGTACATCGCCCGGCTTCACGGTGCAGTCGCTGTGCCCTTCAATGATGGCCGGTTTGACAAATTCGTCCGTCGTTCCGGCCGCGTAGCTAGCTTCAAGCGCGGCCGAGGCTGATTTAAATGTTTCTGGCGCAGTCTGATTGACAATTGCGTCATAGGCCAGTTGAGTCCGCTCCCAGCGTTTATCCCGATCCATCGCATAATACCGGCCGCTGATCGTCGCAATCCGCCCCACCCCCAACTCATCAATTTTCGATTCTAATCCCGCTACAAACTCAGCCCCGCTTTCAGGCGGTGTATCCCGGCCGTCGGTAATCACATGAATGATCGGGTTGATCGATCCCCATTTTTGGGCCAGTTCTAAAATCGCAAACATATGCCGCTCATGGCTATGTACCCCACCAGAACCCTGCAATCCGATCAAATGCAGCCGATTCAATCCGTTCCCGGCCAATGAAAAAGCATGATGCAGTGGTTCGTTATTGATCAGTTCGTCTTCACGAATCGCTTTGTCAATACGGGTAATATCTTGATAGATGATGCGCCCTGCACCTAAGTTAAGATGGCCGACCTCAGAATTTCCCATCTGTCCGGCTGGGAGCCCCACTTCTTCACCAGAAGCGTCCAGAACTGAACGTTCGTGCTCGGCCGTCCATTTGTCTACGTTAGGGGTATTGGCCTGCTTGACCGCATTTCCTTCTTCTGCGTCACGCATTCCCCAGCCATCCATAATGATAAGTGCTACCGGATTTGTCATTCAAAACCTCATTTTATTGTGGTGCGCCAGCCTGCTGGTGCAATTCTATTTTTGTATTGGGGTGGCGAAGATTTTACCAGAAAACAGCAAACAACGAAGAATCCACGCAAAAGATTGGCGCATTTGCCTATCGCTTGATAAAAACAAGGGTAACGTGACATAAAGTGACAGTTCGAGACTCATGAAAAAGCTTACCAAAACGCCATTCCTCTGCAGAATGAATTCTGCAGCTAAAAAAGCAAGCCCGATGAATCGGGCTAAATCGCGTATTTCAACCCGATTCATCGGGTTTACTATCCTAACCGAGCGTTTCAACGCTCGGGGCAGACGCGCCATTCTGTGGCTGGCCTGCATCCTACTCGTCGGATGCACAGACTTTCCAAACCCGTTTGGTGCACCATCATCAGATGACCCGGCCGACATGCCCACCGCCGCCAGTCAAGCGGTTGCTCCCGAAGGGCCAACCCTGACCCCCGTCTTGGCCGCCACACAAACCCCCACGGTTGAAATCCCCACACCAACACCCACCATCGACCCCAATCTGCCCGATTGGACCGTTTTGGTCTACATGGCGGCCGACAACAGCCTCGACGCCGCATCAGTTTTTAACATGAACCAGATGGAAGCGGCCGAACTAGGTGACAACGTGCAGGTCATCGTCCAGTGGGACCGAGCGGCCAACAAACCGTGGAGCGACACCCGCCGCTACATCATTCGGCCGGACGACGACGACCAAACGATCAACAGTGAAATTCTGGCGGAGATCGGTGAGCTCAACATGGGTGATCCCTCTGTGCTGGCTGATTTTATCCAGTGGGGATTAGCCAATTATCCCGCCAACCGGACCTCGCTTGTGGTGTGGGATCACGGGGTTGGCTGGTCCGGCATCGCCGAAGATGACACCGACCAAGATCAGCTCACGCTTGACGAGCTTGAGCGTGGACTAGCGGCCGGAATTCGAGACAAAGAAGCGTTTAAATTTGACATGATCGGCTTCGATGCCTGCCTCATGGGGCAGCTCGATGTGTACCAAAGCCTCGTCCCCTATGCACACGCAGCCGCCGCATCTGAAGAGCTGACCCCGGCCGCTGGCTGGCCCTACACCCAATGGCTCAACCAATTGGCCAACACGCCCGATGCCGACGGCAAGATAGCGGCTCAGCTCGCTACCGAAGCGTTCATCAACTACTACTCAACCGAAGCCCCCACAGATTTTGTGACGATGGCCGCCATCGATTTAGAGCAAATTGATGGGGTGACACAGGCTTTAGGGGATTTGACGGCCGAACTTGAGCAAGACATGGCCCTAGCCACCAGCTTAGTCGCACCAGCCCGCGCTGGCACCGAAATTTATGCCAAAGCCTATGGGCTAAATGCGGAACGGTTTGGGGCGATTGACCTCAATCATTTTGCCGCTATTTTAGAAAACCAAAGCCCGAACCCACAAATTAGCCAGCTGGCTCAAAACGTGTCTCAGGCTGTTGATAATGCAGTGCTGCTCAATGACTCCGGCCGGGGATTACCCAACGCCGCTGGCATCTCGCTTTATTTTCCAAGCACAGCCGCCAACCTCGATCGCAGTTACGCCAACGAAACAACAATCTCTTCATGGGAACGCTTTTTAAACCGCTACCATGCCACCACCCAAGAGCGCGTTTCTCCACCCCAAGTCGCCATCTTTCAGGAAGATGCGCCAACTGACTATACGGGCGCACCCATCCCACAAAATTATGGGCAAAATAACCCGCTTTGGCTCGGTTTTCAGGTCAGTGGATTAGGCTTATCCGGCGTCAATTTACTCGTCGGGCAAACAGCAATCGGGGCGGATGGGGTTGAGCAAACCAAACTGCTTGAAGTTGATCCCCTTATTCCCGAACCCCAACGCTTGGTAGACGGCACAGAGGTGTTCAAATGGCAAGACGGTCAGCATGAAGATTTCTTCATTTGGGACACCCGTGTCACCTATCTAAAAGATGATTCGGGACAAGGGCAATTTGTGATCTTATGGGCCACCACCCCAGACGGCAGCGGCGACCAACGCACCGCCAGCGGCATCCTAACCGATGCGTCAACGGGGCAGCAATCAGAAGCCAGTTTGGTGTTCAACACCACCGTCAGGGCTTCGATCCAAGCGTGGGCCTTTACCCCAGAAGGGACCCCATACGAGATTTCAGCCCAGCCCGGCGACACATTTACCCCGTATGATTGGCTTTTAACGGCCGACGGAATCGAACCGATCCCCGGGACCCCACTCACTCTAAACGGCAACTCACAGCTCACCTATGACTGGCGCCCAGTGCCAGATGGAGACTACAAAATCGGCTTTGAAGCCTTGAACCAAGCCGGTGGCAAAAATCGAGAACTGGTCGATATCAGCGTCAGCCAATCTTCGGCCAGCACCCGCTCGTTCCTTGATCCGTATACCGGCTTTCAGTTCGCTTATCCGGCCGATTGGTATTCGCCCGACTGGCGTGGTCCGGTGCTATTCACCAGTGACCAAGATGGGAACACCCTTTTCCAAGTCACCATCTTTGATCAATCCGAAGGGTTAAGCGCCCAAGACATACAGGCGCAAGCGCTCAGCACATACAGCGGCGTCGATGTGCTGTATGAAGAAGAGCTGGAGATTGCAGGGCAACCGGCCGTTGAAACCGCTTATGGCTACACCGACGCTGATGGAATTGAGCACACCGGTCTCTTTTATACTTTTGTGATCGGGGATGAGGGGGTTTTGATTGACGTCGATGGATTGCGCGAAAATGAGGCTCAGCTTATTGAAACCAGCCGGAGCTTGGTTGCGACGTGGCAATACCGGCCGGTTGGTGCGGGGCTATTCCCGGCTAAATGGCCCGTGGTTGATCTTGAAAAGATTGCAGTGCCAAGTCCAGACGATTTTGAGCAGGACGACAGAGGATTATGGCAGAGATTCAGTGCCAACGGGGACAACAGTGTCTTTATCGCCTTTAATTCTGGGGCGAGCAGTGACCGACCGGCCGGTGAGTGGATACAAGCGCTCGCAGATTCCGCTTCAGACGGTACGGTTGGCTATGAAGATACAGCCACCTTCCGAATCGCTATAAACGATCGGGTTTGGGCACGTCGTGACTTCAGTTTTATCAACAAATCAGGGCAAGAAATCTGGGGGTTCATAATGGTCTCAGAGGTTTCCCCAGGCGAGAACGACGAGCAGATTATGGTTTGGGCAGAGGCTCCCGCATCACTTTATAACCGGCTTGATCAAAACGTGTTTGTAGTTATGCTCACCCAGTTGGAAAGCAAGTAGGCTGACTACCCTGCAAAGCAAGGCGGTTAAAGTTGCTAAAGGTGAAGCCATTCTCCGGAATGGCAAGAGTACAGTTTACTGTCCCTCGTTAAAATTAAACTTCTACTTCAATTTCTTTTGGAACAATAACTTCAAAGACGGTCCCTACCCCTTCTTCGCTTTTTAAAACAGAAATTTTTCCACCCATCTTCTCAACAAACTGGCTTGAAATGTATAACCCTAATCCGGTCCCTTCAAAAGAGCGGGTCAGCGATTCGTCAGCTTGGGTAAAGGGGTCAAAAATCCGTTCAATTTGCTCGGCCGTCATCCCTGCACCGGTGTCAGACACAATAAACCGGATGAAATCAACCGAATCCCGTTTGGTTTGGGTAACATCCAACTTAACCAGACCACTAATTGTAAATTTTGACGCGTTGTCCAGCAGGTGAACCAGTATCTTGCGCAACTTCGCAACGTCGGTCAGCATCACGTCAACTTCAGGGGCAATGGTTACTTCTAGCGAGTTGTTTTGTTCGGCGATGTCTTCAAGAACGGCCGATTTGACCTCACGCACCAGAGAAGAAACTTCAACTTCGTTTAAGCTTAGTGCAGATTGATCCTCTTCAATCGCAGCCATATCTAACAACTGGCTGATCATAAAGAAAAGCTGGCTCGATGCCTTGCGAATTTCTGACAGGTCGCGGGCCCAATCGTTATGCCCCATGCTTTTAACTTCACGGGTCAAAATGTCCGCATACCCCATAATCGCACTAATTGGTGTCCGGAACTCATGGGTCATATTTGCCAAGAAGGCGCTTTTAGCCCGATAACCCGATTCCATCGTGTCCATCGCTTTAAACCGTTGCTCTTCAAGCTCTTGGCTCAAAGTTTCAACTTTCCGCTCCAGCTCCATTTTTTCGTAGGTCAACGTTTTTAACCGGTCGGTCACAGCGGTTTCAAGCAGATCTTTTGGCAAATTCATCGGCGTGGCTTTGTTCACCTCGCGCAACACCAAAACCACGTTTGTCTGCTCGTTCGAATCGATTGTAGGGGCCTGTGCAATTTCTAAATGAGTACGGTCCTCTCCCAATTGGCAAACATACTGTTCAATTTTGTGGGCTTTGGTCTGCAACGCAGAATTTACAGGATGGTCGATACCGCGAACCATTTTTTTGTCTTTATACAATCGCAGTAAATCAACCAGATCGGTTCCTAAAATTTCGTACCGAGGGGTGTTGATTAGATCTTCAAAGGCGCTATTACACCATTGAACAATGCCTCGTTCATCAGCCCACACCATCGCTTCAGATGAGAGCATCGTCGCGATTTCCATCCGGCCGAGGACAGCCCGCAATTTGTTAACCAGCATCTCCTGCCTGGCAATATCTAGATTTGTTACTTGTGCTTCCATGATTACCTAATAGTCAAAGCGGATACATGCTCGTATATGTATCCGTACCATCTTTTACCCTCAAGTGCATAAACTTTCCCGAGAATAGCTTTTCACATTCGCTCCCAGTCGTCATTATAACATGACAACTGTAAACTAGTATACACGAAGATGAAAGATATTTTCAGTTAGAAAAAGTTAATAGTTTAACGATACAGTGAACGATACCATTCTTGAGCATCTTTCAATGTCTTCTCGTTATCACCAGGGGTGTTACAGGGGGTTATGTGGACTAAAAATTCAATATTACCTTCTGTTCCCTTTATCGATGATTCAGCCAAGTTGTTAATGGTCCAAGCTCGCTCTTGGAGCCAGCTGAGAACATCAACAACAATCTCTTCCCGTACTGCATCATCACGCACAATGCCACCCTTGCCCACTTGATCACGAGCCGCCTCAAATTGCGGCTTGATTAGGGCAACAACTTCGGCGGTGCTTTCAGCCGTAGACTGTAACCATTTTCGGATGGCGGGCAAAATAATTTTTAGTGAAATAAATGAGACATCGATGACAACAAGGCTAACCGGCTCGTCCAAAGCCTCGACATAGCGCACATTGGTCCGCTCCATCACCACAACCCGCTCGTCTTGGCGCAGCTTCCAATCAATCAATCCGTATCCCACATCAAGGGCGTATACTTTTGTGGCGCCGTTTTGCAGCAGCACGTCGGTAAACCCCCCTGTGCAAGCCCCGACATCGGCACAGGTCCGGCCGGATGGGTTGATACCAAACTTCTCCAATACCCCAGATAGTTTATAACCACCTCGGCTGACCCATGGCATTGTGCTAACCATGCTTATTTCGTCACCCTCTTTTATCGCTGTTCCCGCCTGATCAACGATTTGACCGTTGACTTTTACCTCGCGAGCCATGATGTAACCGGCCGCCATTTTTGCAGATTCAACCAGCCCCCGTTCCGCCATCGCCTCGTCCAAACGCTTCCGTTTTTTATGCGCCATCCTTTACCTTTGCATCCCACTCGGCAAGCACTTCAGCCAGTGACTGGCGCAAATGGATCGATGGGCTCCAACCGGTATCTTTGCGCAATTTGTGGAACGATCCATACAAAACCGGCGTATCAGACGGCCGCATCCGATCTGGATCATATTCAATTTCTAAGTTAACTTCAGCGAGTTCGGCCAAAATATTCAAGATAGTCGCAATCGCAACCGGCTGGCCCGAGCAGATATGATAGGTTTCACCCGGAACACCTTTCTCTGCCAGCAACGCATATGCACGCACCACATCACGCACATCTGTGAAATCTCGTTCAGCATCTAAGTTACCAACTTGTAGCTTGGGGGGCATGATTTCGGCACGGATTTTTGCCATTTGGCTAGCAAAGTCAGGGACAACGAAGCCGGTTAGCTGCCCCGGGCCGATATGGTTAAACGGCCGGGCTTCGATAATTTTCATGTCGGTATATCGACGTTGGTAGATTGAGAGCAGGCTCCCGGCCGCCAATTTGCTAACCGCATAGGGGTGCCACGGGTTCGGCCGACTGCGGGCATTAATCGGCATCTTCTCACGCGGTTGAGGCCCGTAAAGTTCGGCCGTTGTCACAGCCACAATCGTTTCAACATTACCGGCCAACGCCGCCTCTAAAATATTCACCGTACCGACCGTGTTGACCATAATCGTCATAGCCGGTTTACGCCACGATAGCCCCACATCAGCCTGACCGGCCAAATGGTAAATCACATCAGCTTTTGATGTTTTAATCGCTTGCTCAAGCGACTCGGCGTCGAGCAAATTGCCAATTACAGGCTCAAACAGATACGTCTTGTTGGGGTCATATTCATTGGGCAACACCAAACCATACACAGTTTGGCCAAGTTGATTTAAATGTCTGACTAAGTGGGTGCCAGCAAAACCGGCCGCACCTGTTACAAGTACTCGCATAAAGCAAAATGGCAACTATCACTAGATGCCATCGTTTTAATTTATTAACTGGGGTGATTAGAAATTTTCGTTGAGTTCCAACTCTTATGCATCAGCTGAATTCTTCGAAACCGCACATAGTATACTCATTCATATTTCGATGGGGTAGAAACAGAATAGAACCAACGCTATACTCATATTAATGCTTTCTGACACCCAGCCTCAAGTTTTCCATGACTTTTTAACCAAATTATGCTCCGCCGACTATCTGTTTGGGCTCGCTTGGCGCGGTAGCCCGACTATTCCTGCTGAAAACCAAAGCGGAAGATTTCACTACATCGCTGTTCTGTCAGATCAGTTTGATATCCAAACCATTCGAGCCGAAATAGCCGCTTTTTGTCTGGAGCAAAACAAAGCAGAAACCGATTCAAGCATCCATGTCATTCGTCAAAAAAGTGCCGCCCGCTACTTTATGCTCAATCCAGAGTTAGCACAGCGGATAGAGGCACATGGCTGGCAATCCCGATTAGGTTGGCTCGCCATGATCCGCTCGGCCGGTGAGCAGCGAACTGAGCGCGCATGGTTCATGCAGCAGCTCATGCAAATTTCGGCCGATTTGTTGGAGCCATCCCCCCAATTTGAGCGGTTAAACGCCCTTTCGAAACAGCCACCCGTTTCAGCCTTTGCCGGTGGGGTAGAAATTTACGGCCGTCTGCTTGATTCTGTATCAGATCAGGATAGCCCGACACAAACAAACCCAACGTCGCCACCGCACAAATTTCCAGCCCCTGTAGCGATTTACCACAACCTAAACCGCATCATTTTAGTAACCAACGAACCTCGCGAAACGCTACTAATGTGGGGTGCTGAAACCAACAATTCGGACATTAAAAAGCTAAGACAAGATGGTGTGGTCGTTTGCACACCGGAGCAGCTAAACGCTGTTGCGACCCAATTTGGCAGCCTAGATGTCAAACTTAGACGATACAGACATATGTGGGGAGATCAGCTTTTAGACAGCTCAATTTTTGCGGCAAAAGATTATTCACGGAATGCGGCCGAATATAGCAGCAGTTGGGAGCTTGAATGTATCGGCCGACAAATGTTCACCACCCCACCAGACCCAAACCAAGATCGTTTGTTGATTCACGACTTTCAAAATCGACTGTTGAACATTCGGCTACAAAATCAAATTCTAAGCGACCTCAAAATTATCCCAAAAAGCTCTCCAGAATTTGATCTGCCAGATAAAGCCTTGCCGATTCATGAACGTTTAAACACGATCAGCGCTTTGTTTGATTGGTGGGCAAATAATTACTTTGCACAGGCACGGTCAGGTTAAAATCAAGCTTATGTTTAGTCGATTGCTGCGCGGGGCCGCCTTAATTCTCATTCTAGTCGCATTAAAACCTGCACCTGATTTGGTTGTTCTGGGTCCACCTCAAACACCATCTAGCACGATGCCGGTCTTAGGCGTGCATACCCGTCTCACCGATGAAGTTGAGGAGTGGAAAATCAAACAATCGCTTGAAATGGTGCGAGAAATGGGGGCCACGACGATTGTAGAATTTTTCCCATGGGCCTATTACCAAGGGGAAAGCGGAGGTATCGCTTGGCAGCATCCTGATTTGGTGATGAAGCACGCCCATGCGCAAGGGCTGCGGGTCATTGCACGGATCGGGCTAACGCCAGAATGGGCCCGGCCGGAAGAAACAACGCTCAATTATCTGGGCCCTGAAAGCTACGCTGATTTTGCAGCCTTCACGGCCGAATTTGCCGCTCGGTATGAGGATGAGTTACACGCAATTATTGTGTGGAACGAACCAAACTTGGCCTTTGAATGGGGGTATCAACCGACAACGGCCGCTGATTATGTCCATCTGCTGGCGCAAACGGCCGCAGCGGTCAGGCAGACCGCACCAGACGTGTTGATTTTAGGTGGCGCATTAGCTCCCACTCTCGAACCCGAAGGCTCTCCTTGGGGATTAAATGATCTTATCTATCTAGAGCAAATGTATGCGGCCGGAGCGGCCGATCATCTCGATGGGTTGGCCGTACACACCTACGGATTCCAGTTCCCCCCCGAAACACCCCCAGAGCCAGGCCTACTCAACTTCAGGCGATATGAGCTGTATCGCGACATCATGCTCGATTACGGCCACGATAGCCCGGTGTACATAACCGAAACCGGCTGGAACGATCATCCCCGCTGGACACGGGCGGTAAGGCCGGGACAGAGGATTGACTACACGACAAATGCCATCATTCAGGTTGCGGAGCAAACCCCATGGGTTGAAACGGCCGCGATCTGGATGTTCCGCACTCCTGCCCCGACCAAAAGCTATATGGATGCCTACTCACTCGTCACGCCAGAGTTTATTGAAAAACCGATTTACACTGCGCTTCAGGAGATTGCCAGTGGCGAGTGACAAAGTGATAAGTAGAAAGTATGAAGTGAGAAGTCCAAAGTGGCGCACCTGCTACTTCATACTTATTACTTCTTTCTTCCTACTTTTTTCCGGCTGCACCAGCCGGTCACAAACGCTTGACCGCATTCAGGCAGATGGGGTTATACGGGTGGGGCTTGATCCCACATTTCCACCATTTGAAAATGGGGACGGTGGGCTACACGGCATCGATATCGATCTGGCAAACGCCATCGGCCGAGAAATGGGAATAGAAGTTGAGTTTGTGCTGTTCGGCTATGATGGGTTGTACGATGCGCTGCTCATTGATCAGTGTGACGTTTTGATTTCCGCCTTGATTATTGATGAGACCAAAACAAAAGATTTCGCTTATTCGGAGCCGTACTTTAATGCGGGGCAATTCTTGGTCTTGCACACAGACTCGGCCGCTGTTAACTCATTAACCGACTTTGAGGGGAAAACGGTTAGTGTAGAAACCGGATCGGCCGGTCATGTGGCGGCGATCAGCGCCCAAAATCGGGTGCGCGACCTCCGCATCCAAACTCTGCCAACCCCTGACGACGCGATGTGGACCGTTTTGCAACAAGAAACGGCCGGGGCTTTGGTCGATCAAGTAAATGCTAGGCTCTATATTCAGACCCACCCCGGCCTGACTTTAGCGCCAGAACCGATAACCGTAGAACCCTACGCAATTGTTGTGCGTAAAGACGACGATGATTTGTTAGATGAACTTAATCGGGTTTTAGACCGGTTAACTTCCTCTGGTGAACTTGAGCAAATCGTTGGCCAGTGGATCGGAACCGATTAAGACTGAATAGAAAAAGGCTGACATTAATTTGTTCTGGTACGCAAACGGAACATCAAATATAATCAATTTTAAACGAGGAGCCTGCGGTGATCTAAAGGATTTGAATCACAGAAAATTCAAAATGATCATCTTATCCCCAGTTACAAAGCGGGGAAGTGAGTAAAAAATGGACGAAACACAAGGGACTGAGCCCATAGGAAAAGAAAATGACGAGGGAGTGATGAGTCGTTTAGATCGACTGATACGCAAAATCCCCGGATTCTCTGGATATTTAGACAAAAAAGAACGGCGTGAAGCGGACCGCGAATTAAGGGAGGCGTTAGCCAGAAAATTAGATCAAGTTCGCTTAGAACTAGGTGGCATATCTGAAACGCTTTCGGCCGACATTGTGTTGGCCATCGATCATGCTGAGCCGATCGGCCGGGTTGATAACCGCTTAATGGGGCTGATTGGTAAAATCAATGATGCTCCCAGCGGCTATTCAAGTTTCTTTGATGCCAACCAAATTGATGAGGCGGACCTAGATCGAGTTTATGTATTTGACAGTGCCATGCTCGCTTATGTAGAAGAGGCAGGCGATCAGATTAAGGCTCTGCAACAAGCGGTTGATGAGCGAACCCATATCGCTGCAACCATTCGAGAGCTTGATTCTGTTCTTAAAGATGCAAACAGTGAATTTGCAACTCGAAACGAAATTATTAAAGGGATGGCGTAACGCCAATCGAGGATTAATTAGCTTTTTGCTAATTCAGGAGTAATTATGGCACGCATATTAGATCGCGTAATGGTGGAAAGATGGCTTCGTGACGAGGTCGTTCAAAAAGTACCACAAGGCGGACCCGGAGATATTCGTTTGGGATCGCAATGTATTGTGAACCCTGGCGAAGTTGCCCTGTTTGTACGGGGTGGCGAATCGCTTGGTACATTGAATCAAGGTCGCCACACCTTAACGACAGAAAACCTGCCCCTCTTAGACCGCTTGGTCAAGGGTGTGTTCAGCGGCAAAAATGTATTTACGGCCGACGTTTTCTTTGTCAAAACAACCGATATCACCATGAAATGGGGTACGGCTAATCCGATTGTGATCGAGCATGCGGGGCGTGGCCCAGGTGCCAGCGCAATGGTTGGCAACGGAACATACGTGATGAAAGTGGTTGATCCATGGCGCTTTTTAACCGCCATGGATGCTTTCCGTGACAGCGTGCGCTCGCCACAGCTTAAAGATCGCCTCGACCCGATGCTGGGCGTGATGATGCAAGACAAGTTGAGCGAGTTAGCTGAGGCGAAAAACCTTGGCCCAGCCCAACTCCAATCATTCTCAAAAGATTTAAACGATTTGCTTGTTGGCATGTTACAGGCTGAATTCGATGCGATCGGTCTCTCGCTCGTTGACTTTAATATTCGTATCGCCCTACACCCCAACTCGTTAGAGGTTGTAACCAAAATGGGTTACGGAACCAGCTACACCCAAATGCAACAGGCAGATGCGTTGCGCGCGGCCGGTGAGTCTGGCGGCGGTGAAGGGTTAGCCGGTCTGGGTATCGGGGCGATGGGAATGGGATCGTTGCAAAATCAGCAGATGATGCAACAGCAACAACAGCAAATTTTGAACCAGCAAGCGGCCCAAATGGCGGCAGCCAGTGCGGGTGCTCAACCTGAATCGGCCGCGGCCGACAGCGGATCAGGGTCTGGCGAAATGCCAGCTGTGATGACTCCGGCACAGGCGGCCGAAATTGTTCAGGTGTCAGAAGCGGACATTATGGCCGTGATCGAATCTGGCGAGCTAAAAGCACGCAAAATCGGTTCAGCTTATCGGATCAGCAAAGCCAATTTAGAAGCATTTTTAAGCGGCTAAACCCCGCTTTTTTAGAGCCTAAAGACCAGGCTGGTTTTACCTATACAGAATCAGCCTGGTCTTTTTTTGTACATTTTGAAGTTCAAAGCAGTTCTCTTCATCCTATTCAGCCTCTCTTTTTTGGGAGCCACGCCGGTTCAAACAACTGAATCGCCTCCAATTTTAATTAGCGAAATCGCCTACGACACCGTTCAAGATGATGAATTTAACGAATGGGTAGAACTTCTGATTGTGTCTGACACCCCAATCGTGGCAGATCAGATCAAAGTGGGTGACGAAGAAACGATTGGTGGGGGCGAAGGGATGATGCGGTTCCCGAAAAACACCGTTCTACAGCCTGGAGAGGTGATTGTGATCGCTCAGTCGGCCGTTGAGTTCAAAGCCGAACATGGCATTTATCCTCACTTTGAATTCAAAGAATCTACGGCCGATGTGCCTAACATGCGGCCGGTTTCGCTCTTGGCCAAGGGAGATGTGTTTTTCTCTAACTCTGGGGATGAAGTGATTGTGTTGAGCGACAAGAATAAACCGCTTGATCAGATCAGTTATGGGGACTCAAACACCCGCTTAGACCCGCCCATTTTGCCAGTGGGTGCCGGGTTCTCACTCGAACGAGTTCCGCCAAACTGTGACACAAACACAGCGGCCGACTTCCGGCCACAGCGCAACCCCACGCCGTTTTTGGTGCCCGATTTTGAAGAATGCCCCGAGCCAGTCACCACACAAAACACAGATCCTGACCCTGAATTCGAAAACAAGGCTGGTGAATCATCGTCTGAGAAAGGGGAAATCGGCAAAATTCAAGGGACAAGTGACGCTGATTCAAAAGTAAATCAAACGGTCCAGTTTGAAGGAATTGTGACAGCGGTTACGGCCGATAAAAACGTGAGCGGCATCACGTTTTATACGCTTTTTGTACAAGACAACGGTGACTTAAACGACCTAACTTCAGACGCGATTCCGGTTTTTACCGGCCGACAATCACCCACTGTACGGCCGGGAGATCGGGTGAAAATCAACGGCCGGGTCACTGAATTTTTTGGGCTGACAGAAATTGATGACGACGAGTTGACCATCACAAAATTAGGCGAGTCTGAGCCATTGCCCCAACCCATCCAGCTAACGGCACAAACATTGCCAAGCGAAAGTTTAGAGGGGATGCGAGTCAGCCTGCCGGAAGCAATAGCGGCCGGGCCAACTTTTGAAACAGATGCCGGTTGTGGCTTCTCTGTGATTCCGCTCAACAGTCGTGAATTGCCGATCATTCGCACATCAATCAACGATTCGACAGACATAATCATCCCGATTTTGCCAAACGATGATCGGGATTGTGACAAACTGCCGGTTGTTAAACGTGGGGATCAACTGCAGAATCTGCAAGGGGTTTTAACTTGGAACTTTGAGCAGTGGAAATTGGTGCAAGACCCCGCTGTGCCGATTCAGATCACGGCCGGCCCTCCACTACCGCTCCCTGAGCCGATCTCGCTAAAAGAAAAACAAATCTCGATAGCAACGCTCAATGTCGAAAATCTATTTGATTCGATTGATGATACCGGGCAAGCGTCAGAGCCAAAATTATCGGCCGCTGAGATTGCTGTGCGGCTCGACAAGTTTTCCCGCCTCATCGGTCATTGGCTCGGCTGCCCGACCCTGATCGGCATTCAAGAGGTTGAAAAAGAGCATTTACTGCTCCAACTTTCAGAGACGTTAGAACCGGTTTGTGGGTTTAAGTACGGGGTCGCACATCTTGAAAGTTATGACGGCCGGGGGATTGATAATGCGCTGCTGTTTGACCC
The DNA here is from genome assembly GCA_020628815.1 of Chloroflexota bacterium. Taxonomy (GTDB): domain Bacteria; phylum Chloroflexota; class Anaerolineae; order Promineifilales; family Promineifilaceae; genus WTJY01. The sequence continues at coordinate 31,741 of JAHDEN010000049.1, forward strand.
TCGATCAACCCATCTGACCGGCATCCGGCTCCATCAATCCTGTTCGCGCATTACCACCGGCATTGATCCGCAAGGATTTGCTTGTGAAACGGGGCAAGAGCCGCTGTTTTCCCGGCCGCCGCTCGAAGTGAACCTGATGGTTGAAAACAAACCGCTCACCGTGTATATCAATCACTTTAAATCAAAACGTGGCGGCGAACGAGAAACGGCACCGCGCAGGCTGGCCCAAGCTGAGTTTCAGGCACAACTTGTGACAGGTAATTTGGCTGAGCGATCTGGCCCGATTGTTGTTCTGGGTGATTTTAATGATTTTTCAGATTCTCCGACCCAGAAAAAAATAATCGAAAATGGGAATCTAGAAAACGCTTTAAAAAGATTGCCGCAGAATGAGCAATACACGTTTAACTTTGGTGGCGCGGGGCAACTGATTGATGGGGTTTTTCTAACGGCCGACCTAGCAGATCAGCTTGAGCAGGTCAGCATTATGCACCTCAACTCAGATTACCCCGATGCGTTTCAGCTAGATACCAGCGCCGAAGCATTAGACTTCAAATCAACCGATCATGATCCGGCCGTTGTTGTGCTTAACTGGAGCGACGTTGAAAGCGGTGCGATTGGCGAAAGCCAAGCGGGAGAGGCGGACCCAATCCAGCAAAGCGGCCCAGCTAAAAATGACGATCAGATAAGTGATAGTGCAACATTAATAGAACGTATCTTAAACTCTGCTTGGCGATTTTTGATCGTCCCAATTGCCGTATTAATCGGAACCGCTGTGTTGATACGCCTTTTTGTCAGGAAATAAGCAGACTTTTATTGATGAAACAAAACTTTTGCAAACCGAACTTTTTATGGGCCGTTCTTTTAGGATTGTGCTATTATTTTGGGCAATCTTATGTCACATTGGCTCATGCTGAATTGGTTTCATCCAATCCGGCCCCCGGCCAAGTTTTAACAGAATTTCCAGATGAAGTAAGACTGGAATTTAATGAATCGATCTCACTCGGAAGCACTTTTACTGTCTTTGACAGAGAGTTTAAGGAGATTCCAATTTCAGTAGAGATCGACTTGAACACAGACAATATCATGACCGGCCGTCAGGTAGAAATAACCGAGCCGGGCGTGTATACCGTCCAGTGGTTGATCATTAGTCAAGATGGCCACTCGATCGACGGCTCATTTTCATTTGCGGTTGACACAAGCGACCGCAACGGAGGAACACACGATATGGAACTTATGGCAGCAGCAGAAAGCACGGCAGTTAACCTTCCAGGCTGGTTTGCGTGGATGATGGTGGGATTGGCAATTGTTGTCCCATTTTTAGTCCGCAACATGACCCGCAACTAACTAAACTAAAAAAGGTGTGGTTTGGAAATTTTCTAGACCACACCTTCTTTTTTTAACCGATATAAATGCGTCGTAATACGCCTGCAAATTCCCCCAGATTATCCCCAAAGCATAATTTTTTGTTTGTGAGCGATCTCCACCTTGCAGAAGGAATCGACCCACAAACCGGAAAGATCGCCCCACTAGAAGACTTTTTCTTTGATGGTGCGTTCGCCAATATGCTGGTCTATCACGTCGAGCTAACCGAAAGCGCGACGGTGTCTTCAGCGTTCCAAAAGCCTTGGAAACTCTATATCAACGGGGATTTTCTCGAATTTTTGCAGGTGATCTCTGTGCCTGACAGCCAGAACGGAGACGTTTTAAACGGCAAAATTAAGGTTACAGATCATTTTCGGCAATATGGATTGGGGACAAGTGCGGCTGAGACAGTCTGGAAGCTTAACAAAATTGCTGGCGGACATCAGACGCTGTTTCAAGCGTTGGGTTGGTTTTTAGCCCATCCTGAAAACGAACTGGTTTTAATGCGTGGCAATCACGATGTGGAAACGGTTTGGCCCGAGGTTCAAGAGGCGATTTACCAAACAATTTCGGCCAGCTATTTTGCGTGGTATCGCGACACGATTGACGGCCGTAATCCAGAATCTCCGCTGCCGCTCAAAGAGTCTCTCCCCACAGCTTTACCGGAAGATTTCCGCTCACGCATTCACTTTCCCGAATGGTTTGATTATGAAGAAGGTCTATTCTATGTTGAACATGGAAACCAGTATGATCCGGTCAATTCATTTTCATCCATCGACAAACCGTTCTTAAAAGATAAGCCTGATCTAATTGAGCTCCCCTCTGGCTCATTTTTTGTCCGCTATTTGTTTAACACCATTGAGCAGATTCACCCGTTTGCAGACAATATCCGGCCGCTTTCGAGCTACATTCACTATGCGCTCAGCAATCAAGCAACCGAAACTTTGTCGATGCTGTTGCGCCAACCCCACCTGACATTTAAAGCGGTCGCCAATCTGCTGGGCAAAAGCGGCCGGTACAGCCCTGAAGCTCACACCTCGGAAGAAGTGGTCACCGCACTTCCGCTTTCAAATCAATGCGCCCGCCTGATCGAAGAAATTCGGTTTCGAGCCTGCCGTATTTCCCGCAAGCGGAACCGGCGTTATATTCGCGGCGTTGCGGCCGGGGTTATTTTGCGTGGATTATTTTGGCTGCTGGTCATCATCGCTTTGGGCAATTTTATAACCGGCAATCTCATCATAGCCTTTCTATCGCTCTTATTTGCTGGCGTAGATTATCTCGTTCGCTTACGCCTAATGCGCTTCTTAAGCTCAACCAATTCGGTTGTCGGGTTAAAAGAGGTGGCGGACGCCATCAACCATACCTTGAACAATCATGTTCATGACGAGGGCGAGAACCACAGCGCAGCGGTGCAGTTCTTAATTTTTGGCCATGATCATGACCCACGCTTCGAAGAGCTGTCGCAACATCAAAACGGCCGAAGCTACCGACAGTGGTATGTAAATACCGGCTCTTGGCTCCCTTCCTACGATGAGTCTGAACGTGTCATCCGTAACGCGGTCCAGCTCCCGTTTTTACGCATCGTGCCTGACCTGCATGAGTTTGACAATGCCTTGCCCGAGCTACTTGATTGGCGTGATGCAGAACGCCGACCTTATCGCCTACGTTTGATCGATAAATCAATGTGATCGGTCAGCCTACATCAGCCACTTTTCAAGTGTAACGCCAGCCCTATTTTCTCCGTCTTTACAAAAGACAAACATCCGGTTTTGCAAACAATTCTGCTGTACCTCTGGAGAAATTAGCTGGTCTGTTTTTGATTCTCCTTTTTGTTATTTTTAACTGATTTAAATCGTAAGATTTATGCTGATTGGGCAGTATTGAGGTACAATTCGCGCAGCAAGACGGGCTAAAGACATACCTATGCATGTCGATTGCGAGTCACTTTAAAATTGCCTTCATCACAAGCTTTGCGACCGCCTGTCCTCCCGAGAACTTACTGAGCATTATCAGTTCCCCATCCAGGCAAGCCTAAAGCAACTAACGTAAAACGAATTTAGGATAGTGAGATATGACTTATCGTAGTTACGGAGATATTCAAATTTATGCTGGCTCGGGATGCCCTGAACTGGCACAGGGGATTGCGGATTACATCGAAGTTCCACTCACAAGCTGGAACATTATCGATTTTCCGAACGAAAACATTTGGGTCCAGCTACACGGTAGTGCCCGTGGAAAGGACGTATATTTAATTTCTAGCCACAACAAGCCGGTTCATCGGAACATCATGGAAATGCTCATTGCCATCGATTGTTTAAAAAGAGATTCGGCCGGCCGCATTACGGTAGTGATGCCTTATTTAGCCTATTCCCAAAGTGATCAAAAAACTCAGCCAAGGGTTCCGATTACGGCTCGACTCATGGCAGACTTGATCGAAGCGGCCGGTGCGGACCGCTGGGTAACGGTTGATTTGCATGCTGGGCAAATTCAAGGGTTTTACAAAATTCCGGGGGATAGCCTGACCGCACGCCATATTTTCTGTGACTACCTGAGAACAAAAGATTTGAGCAACGCCGTTTTGGTTACACCTGACTTGGGCTTTGCCAAAACCGGCCGGAAATATGCTGATGTGCTGAATTTACCGCTAGCGTTTGTAGAAAAAAGACGATTGGGCAATGACCTGCGTCGAGAAGCGCTAACCCTCATCGGTGATGTAGAAGGGAAAGATTGCATTATTGTGGATGACTTGGTTGATACGGCCGGGTCGATCACCCAAGCGGTTCAAGTTGTCAAAGATAACGGTGCCAACGACGTTGACGTTGTCTTTACCCACCCCGTTTTGTCTGATCCAGCCATAGAGCGCTTTTCAGCAGCACCCATCCGAGAAATTATCACGACTGATACGATTCCCATTCGGGCAGATCATGGTCTAAAAAATCTCAAAATCCTGACTACGTCTGAACTTTTGGGTGAAGTGATCATGCGCTCCCACGAAGGGCGCAGTGTCGGAGAACTATTCGACGAATAAGTTCAAAACGTCTGCATAAAGTTTTTTTTAGGGAGCCTGCATCTACTTTTTTCTAGCGCCTCCGTCAGACACCTCGACTTTGCTATTTCGATTTTGCTAATATTACATAAGCCGCTAACAGTTTCTTAACACCATTTTCCCACAATGGTTGAAACATAAGTTTTATCGTTAGAATC
>JAHDEN010000272.1 GCA_020628815.1 Chloroflexota bacterium
TTTCGGCCCACAACTGTTTGGGGATGGGGCCGATCAATGATTTTGGCACCCAAGAGCAAAAGGAAAAATGGTTGCCGCTGCTCACTTCAAAAGAAGGACGTTTAGGCTGTTTGACCCTGACCGAACCCGGCGCTGGCTCTGACTTACGCAATATCAAAACCAAAGCAGAACTCATCGGGGATGAATGGGTGTTTAACGGATCAAAGATGTGGGCAACCAATGCCGGAATCGCTGAGACAATGGTCGTTCTTTGTCGCACAGACGGCGACTCTGGGTCGCAGGCGCTGAGCCATATTTTGGTCCCAACTGACACACCCGGTGTCATCATCGGCCCACCTGAGAAAAAAATGGGATTGAACGGTTCACCCACCCATTTGGTAACATTTGAAGATGCCAGAGTCCCGGCCGAAAATTTGATCGGTGAACGGGGCAAAGGGCTAACCCAAACTTTGGCAACGCTAACCAAAGGGCGAATTTCAATCGGATCATTGGCCCTAGGTTTAGCACAGGCTGGCTATGATCATTCGATCAAATATGCACACGAGCGCGAAACGATGGGCAAACCGATTGGGCAACATCAGGCGGTGGCGTTTATGTTGGCCGACATGGCCACTTACATCGAAGGGACACGCCACATGATTTACTGGTCTGCATGGCTGAAAGATCAAGGCCGGCCGTATGCGAAAGAAGCCAGCATGGCAAAACTCATGGCAACTGAAACGGCCGAGAAAGTGTGCTACAACGCCATTCAAATTCATGGCGGCTTTGGCTATTCGGCCGAGTTCCCAGTTGAGCGCATTTATCGTGATCAACGTTTAATGGCGATTGGCGAAGGGACCAGCGAGATTTTACGCATGGTCATCGGCCGACATCTGATGTCGGCTTAAAGCTCATTTAGCTGAGCCATCGGCCGACATTTCATGTCGGCTTAAGCTCATTTGGCTGAGCAAAAGACAGCGAAAAGATGGAATATTTTAGTCCAGCACCAGAAATTAAACGGGCCCGAAACATCAATCGGATCATCATGGTGGCTGGCTATGTTTTTGGAATTGTGCTCTGGATATTGTTGCTCAATCAGATATTTGGATATGAAGAAGGAGAGCCATCTAAAAATATGGATGGGCTCATTTATTTACCCGCGCTGTTTGCTACACCGCTGTTCGCTCTGTTTTTTATCCCACCATTTTCTTGGGCAGGCGGAATCTGGTCTACCGGTCAGATAAAACCTAAGCTCGATGAGCCAAGTTTTAAAATTTGGTTACACAGTCAACCGGTCTTTAACTTAATTCTTTCCGTTATTTCGCTTTTCGGTTATTTGATTGTCTGCCTAATGGCAGTTTACTGGCAATCGATTACGCAGGGTTAACGGCTAAAAGTTTGATGGACAAAGAAAGCAATCTAAACAATATCATCAACCGGCTCGTCGCCAGCACTGACAACGTCGAAACCCGTGATATTTATGCCGATTGGGCAGAAAGCTACGACAGCGATCTTGAAGGGTATGGTTATGTAGCTCCTCAAACAGGCGTAGACATGTTAGCAGAACTTGTGCCTGACCGTAGTGCAAAAATCGCTGACATCGGTTGTGGCACCGGCCGGGTTGGGCAACTGCTAGCGGGATTAGGTTACACCCACATTGAAGGTGGGGACTATTCACCTGATATGATTGCGATTGCTCGCAAACTAAACTGCTACAGTCAGCTACACACCATCGATCTTACCGGCCCCATCCCGCTAGAAAATGAAGCATACGACGGTGCTATTTGCATCGGAGTATACTCATCTCGTTTCAACCAATATTTCTTCCCAGAAATGCTTCGCATTCTAAAACCGAACGCCCCATTTGTGATTTCGGTTCGCCCTAACTATTTTGGGGGTGATGTAAAACTACAATTGGATAAACTAGAGGCTAATCAAAAAATAACCGATCTAACCCATTCAGAAAAACCATACATGACAGGTCAGGGTGCCAACGCCCACTATATTACGTTTAGGAAAAGGTAAATATGTCTGAAATTAATAAACTCATCTCCCATTTTTACGCAAAAGCACCCGCTTTTAAAACTCGCTTAGATGATGCGGGTTTAACCCCGGCCGATATTCAAACCAACGCAGATTTGGTCAAGATACCAATCATGCGTAAAGACGACCTGATTGCAAAACAGGCGGAGAATCCCCCGTTTGGTGGCTTTTTGGCGTGCGAAATGAGCGATTTACAAGCGGTTTACCAATCGCCCGGCCCGATCCATGAACCGATGCCACACGGCAAAGACATTGGGAACTGGGGTGTGGCGCTAAAAGGGGCTGGTTGGCAACCGGGTGAAGTTTCATTGGTTGCCTTGGGCTACCACATGACCCCGGCCGGAGCTTCGCTCCACAGTGCGGTCAACTCTGTTGGCGGCGTCGTGATTCCTGGCGGAATCGGCAACCAAGAGCAGCAGCTGCAAGCGATGGTCGCCTTTGGCTGTACGGGCTATTTGGGATTGGGCAGTTATCTAAACGCATTGCTCGACAAAGCGGCCGAGCTCGGGTACGAGCTAAAACTCAACAAAGCGTTCTTGCTGGCTGAGCCACTACCACCGGCCTTGCGTACAAAACTTGAAGGGATGGGAATCAGCGTGTTCCAAGCCTATGGCACGGCCGAATGTGGCAACTTGGGCTACGACACCGCCGCCATGAACGGCTGGCACGTCCCCGAAAACGTGATACTTGATATTTGCGACATTAGCACGGGCGAACCGCTACCAGACGGCGAAACGGGAGAAGTGGTTGTGACCCTCTTCAATGAAAAATATGCGGCCACGGTTCGCTTTGGTGTTGGGGATTTATCCGCCATCATTCCAGAGTCACGCACAGACGGCGGTCCACTGCGCATTGCCGGTTGGCAAGGACGTTTAGAAGGGTCAGCGACAAAAGTACGCGGCATGTTCTTGCATCCGGTACAGCTTTCAAGCTTCATGAAACGCTTTGAAGGTGAAATTGATGGGTTCCAAGCGGTGGTGACCCGGGCCGATCATCGAGACAATTTGGCGATTGAAGTGGTTCCATCAAGCGGAGCAGAAGCCGACTTGGCATCTCGCATCCAAACGGCCGCGCGAGAGAACATTAAGTTCAAGCTAGCGGTCAACGAAGTCACCGAATTGCAAGGTGACGGGCCGATCCGTGACGAGCGTGATTGGGACGAATAATTTACATTGACGATTTACGATTTTGGATTGACGATTTTGTCTCCATCACAACGAAGGTTGGTCATGGCGAAATAATCGTCAATCCAAAATCGTAAATCGTCAATTCCACGCATGCTTAATCCTGACTTAATTTCAACCGCATGGTGGTTTGCGGCCGAGGCCCATGGCGATCAGTTGGTGCCTGGCACAGATTTGCCGTACATGACCCACATCGGCAACGTGATGCTGGAGGTCAACGCGGCCGTTGAAAACAGCTACGTGGAACTGCCCGACTTGGCCGTTTTATGCGCCATCCTGCACGATGTAATTGAAGACACCCCTGTGGCGGTTGACAATGTTGAAGCGCTGTTTGGACCGCAAATTACGGCCGGGGTTTTGGCCTTAACCAAAGACAAATCGATGCCGACCAAGCAAGAGCAGATGGTTGACAGCCTAACCCGCATCCAAAAACAGCCGCACGCGGTTTGGTGTGTCAAAATGGCGGACCGGATCAGCAACTTACGCAAGCCACCGGCCCATTGGAGCGTGGAAAAAGCGCTCGGATATCAGACTGAAGCGCAGATGATTTACGATGCGCTCCACCCAGCAAACGATTATTTGGCAGAGCGGCTGGCAGACAAAATCGACAGGTATGAAAAATATCTATCGTAGGGGCGAGATGCCCGAAATCAGGAAAATATCTACACCTTAGATCAAGTAGGGAATCTCGCCCTTGGCATGGCAACAACGTTCCCCACAACCCATTACCATTCCCAACATCGGGTGAGTTAATCTAACCTGATTGGAGGCTTCGCCTTAGCAATCAGACGATTATCTGCACCCCTACAGTTGATTTCGATTGAAACTCCCATCAGAATTCACCTTCATCCAGCGCGGCTGGCTTAACTGCAACAGCATCATCATCCAAGCAGATGGTCCACCCGCGCTGGTAGACAGCGGACACATACGGTATGTGGATGAAACGCTGGAGCTGATACGTGAGGCGGGTGTTGAACCAGAAACCATCGCCCAAATCGGGACAACACACAGCCATTGTGACCATCACGGGGCTAATAAAACCATCAAGGCGTTATCTGGTGCCACCATTGGGATGGGGCCAATCACGGCCGAGTGGTTTGCCACCAACGAAACATATTTAACATGGTTTGAACAGCTGACCCAAGAAGCGGATGTGCAACCGGCCGATGAGATTTACCATGAAGGGGACACAGTCACTTTCTCCGGCATGCCGTTTGAAGTGATCGGGCTTCCCGGCCACGCGCCCGACTGCATCGGCTTTTATCAGCCTGACAGCCGGGTTCTCATCGGTGCAGACGCAATGTGGGAAAACGACTTGGGCGTGTTGCACACGGCCGTGCATGGCCCCTCCATTTTGAATGATGCGGAGGTCGCACTGCGCAAAATCATGGCCCTTGATCCGGCTATTGTGATTCCGGGACACGGAAATTTGATTACCAATGTTCAAGAAAACGGTGAAAAAGTGCTCAAACGGATCCAAAGCTTTCGGGACGATCCGAGCCGGGCGGCGTGGCACATTACCCGCCGCTTTATCATGTACGGCATTTTGACCCTCCAGCCGATCTCGCGAGACAACTATATTCGTGTTGCCATTCGTGATGACTGGGTCAGCCACTACTTAAACGACCTGAATCAAACGCTTGAAAAAACAATTACCAACGACAACCTGCCAGAGCTCTTTAATCTGATTATCGATGAGTTTATCGGCCGAAAATTAGTGGTTGAGGCTGACGGTATGATGACTTGTTTGGTAGCCAAATAGCGATTATGAAACACACTCTCCCCAACTTCACCCACACCGTCGGCTGGCACTGCTCATCAACCAGCGTGTCCAACGTCGCCAAGTTTTTTGGCGTCCCCATGTCTGAGGCGATGGCGTTTGGGTTGGGGGCAGGATTGGGCTTTCAGTATTGGGACAAGCCAGGGGGCTCACCAAGATACAGCTTTAACGGCCGTTCGTCAGCTCTTGAGACAAAATTCTTCGAACATATCGGCCGCCCTGCTGAATGGGTACAGGCATGGTCTCCGCAAAAGATGGCGGACGCCCTTGCAGACGGCCGGCCGATTTTATGTGTGACAGACATTTACGGACTGCCGTATTATCAACCCCAAGTTCATTTTCCAGGGCACGGGGTGGTCGTGACCGAAATTGATTTAGATACAGAGAAAGTGGCTATCGCTGACATCGCATCCCCCGATTTGCTGACTGTGCATTGGGATCACCTCAAAGCGGCGATGAGCGAAAACCAACCGCCGATGATTGTGCCGAACCAATGGATTGCGCCTGAACCGTTTGATGCCACCATCATTAACGAGCAATCGATTATGGCGGCTTTAAAAACAACGGCCGATGCGCTTTTGCATTCTGACAGCCCTGACGAAGGGCTGCACCTCATGCCTCGCATGATTGAAGACATGACAACCAAATGGGCGGCCGAAGAGCAATTCGGTTGGACGGCTCGCTTTGGCTATCAGGCGATTGAAAAACGGGGCACCGGCGGCGGTGGCTTTAGGAAACTGTTTGCTCTGTTTTTGGAAGAAGCGGCCGAGTATGTCCCTTCTATCCAATCGTCTGGAGCGATTGAAGAAGCGTATCGTTCGGCCGGACTTTGGACCGAGTTTGCGCTGGCTCTTAAGCAGGTCTTTATCGAAAAAGATCCAGCTTTGTATGACCCAGCGCAGACCAAGCTCAAAGAAATTTATGCGGCCGAAATCGCATTACTAACTAAAATTGATCGAATACTCAGGCTCTAAAACTTCGGAAGTTTTGACTGAACGGCTATTTCAAGGCGAAAGAATTCAAACTTCCGAAGTTTAACTTGCGAAACTATGACCAAACAATGGCGCGGAAACTTTAGCCAAGGCAGTTTTTTTGGCGTAAACCCAGACAATCCGGGCGGACTCCACCTCAAATTCGAACCGGTTGAAACCGGCGATGACTACATCATGGCGCGGGCAGAAACCAGCGTAGCCGATACGTTTGAAGGGCCACCGGGCCACGTTCACGGTGGCATTTCGTCCGCCATCCTTGATGAAGCGATGGGGAACGTTTGCTTCAAAAACAAATTTTTCTGCGTGTCAGCCACACAAACAACAGATTGGCACCGGCCGACACCGCTCAACACACCACTTATTGTCGAAGCAACTATCAAAGAGATTGAAGGCAAAAAAGTTACCACTGAATCAAAGCTGACGCTTGAAGACGGCACAGTTCTGGTCACGGCGCACGGTGTTTACATCAATCGGCCGGATCTGTTCAAGAAATTTGCGGCACAAATGGGGATGAGCCTTCCTAATCCACATGGAGATG
>JAHDEN010000050.1 GCA_020628815.1 Chloroflexota bacterium
CTTAAATTCAGCCGCCCGTCCAACGGTGTATAGATTGTTAAATTTACTAACGCGGGCTTGGGTGATGGCTACTTGATTTTCATATTCAATGTCATAAATCGGGTAGGAATACGGTTCAGAAACTACCATCGAGTCTAGAATTTCTTTTTTATGAACCAAACCTATTTTCGTGAGATCTTCTATGACACGGTCCACAACATCAGCGTCGGCCGAAGTAACCTCTGCGCACACAACTGTCTTGTCTTGTGGCACACCCATAGAGCTAAGATTTTTAAATTCAACCATCCGATTCACAACCACATTGTCATCCATAAAATAGATCCAATGATTTGGTGATAACTGTGGTTTGTCGAGCAGTAAATAAACAGCATGCACCGTTCGATAAGACAACTTTGGCTGACACCCTATCAGTCGGCCGGTAATTGTTAACGGCAATGTTGAGATGAGTATGTCAACTTTTGCGATTTGACTGGTTTCATTCTGAACAAAGTTAACGCCTGTGACGCGGCTGTCAGATTTTTCTAAATCTACAACCTCTGAATTTAACATGACGTGATCTTTTACTTCAGAATATAAAGCTTCCGCGATCGCTCCGTATCCACCTTGCCGAGGATAATGGAACTCACGGAATTTAGTTTTAGTGTTTTGTTTAAACCGATCTAAGGGCCCAGCTAAGCGTACTTTTGTTTGAGCCCAACTTAGCGCGATGGTTTCCCCCGGAATGCCAAACAGTTTTTCGGTATATGGTCTAAAGAAATAGTCATAAAGCTCTTCGCCATACTTTTGAACAACAAAAGTTTTGAAAGAGCTGGGTTGAGAGCGTTTGGGCCTCTGAAGGTAGCTGGTGATGATTCTTTTGATTTTTGGCAGTTCTGTCTTTTTCCCTAACTCAATTACATCGAGTGGGTCATCCATCCATTGCGAATTGAAATAGATTTGACTTTGCCGACTGTGGCTGATCATCGGAGTTAAAGCTAGTAACTCCTTAAGAACTTCTTCGTCTTGCGTAAACAAGCGATGAGCTGCAAAGTCACATTTAAAACCATGCCAATCAAAGCTTCTTGCCAACCCCCCAGCATAAGGCTTGCGCTCAAAGACAATCGGGTTGAGCCCTTGTTTTTTTGCTAGCCACGCACAGCTCAAGCCCGCAAATCCTGCACCTAATATTCCAATGTTCAAATTTGCCTCGCTTTGATCAGTGTGTGGTTTTTACACGCATAGATTGCATAGTAATTGTGTGTTTGAAACAAAATTTGGTTACTTACCTTTAAAAACGGCCGTAACAGTTAATACTAAAATTTTCAAATCCAACCACAAAGAGCGGTTTTGGATATATGAATGATCTAGTCGAACACGTTCGTCGAATTCCATCTCTGTCCGGCCGACAACTTGCCACAGCCCTGTAAGCCCCGGAATTGCTTCTAACCTAGCTGTGTGCCAAAGATCATAAGTTTCAACGGAGAACGATGTTGGGCGCGGTCCCACCCAAGACATTTCTCCACGCCAAATATTCAAAATTTGTGGCAGCTCATCTAAGCTGGTTTTTCTTAAGATCCGACCCAACCGAGTAATTCGAGGGTCGTTTGTAATCTTAAAGTCGGGCCATTCAAGCTCGTTTAAATGCATGAATTCTTCTTTCCGCTTCTCGGCATCTTTTACCATTGTGCGGAACTTATACATTTTGAATCTTTTGCCATCTTTCCCCGTTCTTTCTTGAAGGAAAAAGACGCTTGCTTTCGGAGATTCAATCTTTAGCAGGATGGCACAAACGGCCATCACACCACCAACTAGTGGTGCCGCAATTACAATTAGACCGATATCCAACAGCCTTTTCAGAAACAAATATGTTTCTTCTTCAAATAATGGTGGCCTGTTTTCAATTTCTTCCCACCACTTTGGAAAAAGGTTCTTTTGGTTGTTTAGCTGTTGACGAGCGTTTACTTTGCCATCAAAAAGCGTCAGCTTTTCGGCCGTTAGTTCGACCCGACCCACTACGCGTTTGAGCAACGAACGAAAGCTTCTAAGTGGATTGCGTGATAAAGTCATAATCCTCTGTGTTCTTTAACTCTCTTGGGGGCAAGTAATTGGGCTGTTTCTTTGTTCTCAAGCTCTCAAGCAAGCCATCAAACGTTAACCCATCTTCAGGGAAGGCGGCTTGCGCACTTTCAATTTTTATTTTGGTTGATTGCTCAAGCTTACTTTTAATAAGCAGCGAAAATTGCCGTGCCTCATCTCTCGTAAACTCAGGGCATAGGACTAGTATTTCTTTATTAATCTCATCAAAAAGAACGTGATCAATTAATCTAACTTCTTGCTTGATTTGATTTGCGATCCGGCTCAATTTAAACCGATCTTGATTGTTTTGGAAGATTTCTTGCAGCAAAGCTTGGTTGACTTGGAAATCATTGTCGGCCGGGCCTGCTTTGATTTTGATGATGCTCAAAGGGTGAGCCGAATAGCGGCTCCGCATAATTTCGGATTGAATCGTTTTTTGAGTTTTTGGGTCATCTAAATGTTCTAAAAACGATGTTCCTAGTGTCGCAAAAGCCAATTCATATTCAATAATTGAATTTCGAATATATGTAAAGCCAAGCCCTAAAACAGCTAAGAAAACAAGATCAATTACTGCGAACGATAGCTGGCTTGCGATTGTAAATTGTGTGAACAGAGTCAGTAATAAGACGTATGCTCCCAGAGCCATCCCTAACGGCAATTGATAAGATTTAAGTCGATTAAGCTGTGGCACAAAGTTTGCCAAAAGCAGCAGCACGTTTACCATTACGGCAGGCCACACAGGGTAGTCTATGGGGTAAATGTTTGATCCAATATGGAGGAAAACAAATAGCGATTGGATGATAAATAGACCCAGTAAAGGGAGGCACAATTTTTTCATGATACTAAGAGCAAGAACTACAAATAAGCGAGATCGATTTAGAGGATGCTTATGTCTTGATCTAAATTTGACTTGGAACTTCGGTACAAAAAATTGAAAGTAAATTGAACGCAACACCAAGTTGCGCAATCGCATTAAAATCTTTTTCTGCACAGAGGAAACCTGCCTGTTTTAATAAAAACAAACACGGTCCAGTACAGAAATGTTATTTTGAGATTAGATCCTAGCTTTTTGTTTTGTTCGGCAGCGCCCCTTCAACAAGCTCAGCTGCGAACTGACTATACAACACTTGGTTTTTCTTTTTTCAAAGAATTGCTTTTCCTAGATTGAAAATCGCCCTTAGGTCCTTCTGTATCCAGTTGTGAACTGGACGTAACACATGACTCATCTTGCTCACTTTCCAATACGATTTCATGCTAGCAGAATAAAACCCGTGAATGAATCAAAAAAGATATAGGAAAATAGGACTAACCCCCTTTGAATGTAGCTTTTCCCTAAGCGCTTCTGGCGTGATTAGCACAGAAACTCAAACAATTGGCGCGATTGCTATTTGCGCCCTACCTCTGGTGAGTGAATTTTGTCTGTTAGATTGGATAAATTTAGAGTGTAAATTACTTTACAGGGTGTTTTTGTGCTTTGGGGGCTCATTTATATGCAGCTCGCTGGGGGGGGAGGATTTGCCAATGAATAGCTATCCTTAAATCGAATTTACCGACAGGGTGTAGTATACAGAGCGCCCTTTCCCCTGTTTTTCAAGCATCCCTTTTTCCAACAGATCTTGTAAATCTCGAAGGGATTGACGAGGTGATATGCCGGCTAAGTTTTGATATTCCCTATTTGATATCTTCTCGTTTTCTTGAAGGTATGAAAAAATCAGCTTTTGCCGGTCGTTTAAACTGTCTTTAAAGCTTTTATAGCCAAAACCTTCGCGCAAAATTTCAAGGTCCTTGGCTAAAGCGGAAAAGCCCGTTTGTTCTGCAAGATCTAAGCCTTTATTAAAAAACACCCAAAATTTATCAACATTTCCTACTTGACCATACGCCTCTGCTAAATCATAAGCCGTGTGAGTTAGCCAATTTAGATTACCCATCTCAGACAACATATCCCAAGCAATTAGATATTTCTCAATCGCTTTTTCATACTCACTTTGCACAAAATGCAGCCCACCCATCGTTTTGTGATTAAGGGCAACCATTTCGATATTCATAATGTCTTGGGCTAGGGCGGTGCTTTTGTTGAGATAATTTTTAGAGTTTTCAATTTCACCTAGCTGTGCATAAACCATACCGAGATTGTGTGACATTTCAGCCATTCTGACAGAATCACCAAGCTCAGTTGCTGCTAGCCACGCCTGCTGTCCAAATTCCACAGCTTTTCTAAGATCACCTTGTTTAATTGCTAGGTAGTACCAGGCCGATTGTAAGTATGAAAATACTTTTCGGTCTTGATCGATGTTTAGGCTTGATGCCAACTGCATACTTTCTTCCGCTTCTTCTAGCCTTTCTTCGCGCATGAATAACTGTGCTCTGGCTATATAAACTCGAGTCAGTAGATTTTGGTCACTATTGCTTTCTGTGAGAAGACGAATCGTATGATTGTAATGCGCTAGAGCCTCATCAAAATTTGTTAGAAAGAGGGCCATCCCTCGTTTGAAATATGCTTCAGCTTTTAATTCAACCGTTGGTGCCGCCAAACCTTTTTGATAGATGGTTAGCGCACTATCCAAGTCCCCGAGCAATTTCAAATTGTCACCTGCTAATAGCTGAATTCTGATCCAGGTGTCATCGTTTAAGTCGTTTTGCTCAAACTGATAAATCAGCTTCTGCATGTCTTCGATTTGCATGTTGTTGCTAATTGCATCAGAGTGTTTGAGTAGAATGTCTGCACTTTTTTGAGGCAGTCGTGCGTTTGCTAGCTGTTGTGCAGCTTCAAAATAGTTCTGCTTTTTTAAAAAGTACCTTGCAATAGATTCGTGCCACCCTTTTCTTTCAGCATGGTCCAGGTTAAAGGTTAAGAATCGGGCTACCTCAGGGTGCACTAGGACGGTGGTTGAGCTTGGATCACTAATGACCATGGCGGAGTTTGTAAGCTCGACAAATGCCTTTGAAAGCTTTTCCCCTTCATTCTCACCATCTAAAATTTCACTTGCCAATTGGAAGGGCATCGATTGGTTGAAGGCTGTAAGTAAGCGCAATAATTTGCGTGCAAGTGGTGTATGGAGTAAATATTGATCTTCTAAAAAGTAGTTTTTTCGGCGAACTTGGTCTAATGAACTACGTAATTCTGCGACTACGGTTTTTGTTAACTCTATGATAGCATCCGTACGGGCTAAGTAGAGGGTTTGATGAGCAATGCCCATTTTTTCGGCCAATTCTCCAACCTTCATCCCATCGATAAAAAAAGAATTTAGCGTGTTGTAATATCTCCACTCACTGGATAACCAACTGTGTTCTCCCCCAGGCATTAAACTGTCAACAGACCAGCGGAGAACAGATCGCAACGCGCGGCCACGTATATCTGGAGTTACAGGGTGTCCCACAAAGAAACATTCAGTAACCAATGTTGATTGCGCCAACGACATCGAACTTAATTCTAAAATTCTTCCTTCGCGGACGAATTTCAAGCCATCAGACAATTCTTTTTGCAGATCAATATTTGTGAGTTGGTCCATTTTGGTTTAGCTCTTAAGGCAAATCTTAAGATAACATTTTTAGGCTAATTTTACACATTAGGAGAAATTATTCTTCCAACAATATTCAATTTCAAACGATTTTGTATGATCGAGTTAGAGATTATCAGTTAAATCTCAGCAAGATCCACGAAGAATATTAAAAAAATGAGCACCTCAAAATCACCAAAATCCTACGTACTTAATCTTAAAGAAATTACCCTAAGATTAATATTGCTATTTCTTGCTGTCTTAAGCTATTTGCTATTTCCGGCCGACCTGAATGCACAAGCTGATTCTAATGATGCCTCAAGCCGGACTGTGGGGTTAAGTCATATTGATGCCGCGACCCTTTCGCTTCAAAACCCTGAAATGCATGTGACATTGGATGTTCAAGAGGCTGGTTTAGAATCAGTTAGCCTTGAATTAACGTATCACCAGTTCGATCCAACTAGTCCTGAAGGGCAATGGGCCGATTCTGGATCTTTTTCTTCAGGCTCTAGCCCTGTTGCGATTGGATCATTTTTAATTCCGGTTGAAGATTCAGTTGGTCCTCAAACTAGCACCATTGCTATTCCAAGAAATATTATTGCTGGGCTCAAGAAACATCCTGCCATCATTGTAGGTAGACTTGTTGGAGACGACGGTCAATTTGAAGACAGTTTGGCTGTGACTTTCTTCATGCAAGAAGAAATAGAGTTGATTCATGCTTCTGCACTGGCTTTTGACAATCCGATGTACAGCAGCGGCAATATGGCACCCCAAATTAGAGAGACGGTGGAAGGGATTAAAACCGCTTCAATATTGAAAGCTGATGTTCTTTCAATTATTTTAGCAGATAGCTATGGTGTCGATAACAGCAAGATTTACTTTGTTTATAACGGTGTGGTGGTCGAAACTGACGCATTGTTTAGCGGCTTACCAAATCACTTAGGGATGATAAGTTCATCTGTGTTGGAATACGACATGGGGAACGGGGATACCTTGGGTGGATTTCTAAAATGGGTAAACGGCTTTAGCCAGAATTCACGAGTTAGTTTTTCGTATTACGGCCATGGATCTGCAATCATGCCCAATATCGAAGCTGAGATAGCTGCACCGGCCGAGCATGATAATCAATCATCTTCAGGAAGCGGTCCAGTTACGATGCCTTCGTGGGTTGCGGTTCAACCATCTTGGGTAGCTGTGCAACCTTCCTGGGTTGCGGTTCAACCCTCGTGGGTTGCTGTCCAACCTTCGTGGGTCGCAGTCCAGCCATCATGGGTGGCTGTGCAACCGTCATGGGTTGCTGTTCAACCAACATGGACAATTGCAGAAGAACATTTTGCAACAGATAGCCATCCTGTGAGCCTGATTTCTGTCAAAGATATTGCCCGAGCGGTACAAGTTGGAACAAATGATGGAGAGAAGCCACTCGCTGTTTTGGACTTAGTCCACTGTTTCAGCCTCTCAGTCGAGCAAATTTATGAACTTGCTCCTTATGCAGAGTCGATTGTGGGTAGTGCAAACTATCACTTTTTCGATGCCAGAATGCCAGGGCAAGCGCTAACAGACCTAAACGCAAGCGCGGATCCTTTAATCTTGGCTGATGAAATAATGCAATCGTATGACCGCACATTGCCAGAAGTAGGTTACCCCCGAACAATGGCGGTAGTTGACGGGCGCGAAGTCCAAAATATAAAAACCCACTGGGATCGCACCTCAGTTAAGCTAATCGAGGCGTTTGAGGAAGATCATGCAGACACTCGTATGAAATTGCAAGTGGCATATCAGAATGCAACGAAATATGACTCAACTTCCTGTGACAACGATTTCTCTTTGAAATCCCCTGATGGGCTGGTTGATTTTTACGAGCTATCGATTCAAATTGAGCAGCAATTTGCGGGTAATTACGCGTTGACTCAGGCGGCTCATTTAACATCTTCTCAGATAGACGCCGCGATTTTCTCAACTGTGAATAGCTCCGGTAACCCTTGGTTTGGAACGAGTAGCGCTGATCATTGGAATTTCTCTGGGAAAGGGCTCTCTATTTTTGCAGACTTTCAGGGTGTGGCTGATCCAAATAGCCAAGCGGTTGCGTTAAGCTGGCAAACGGCCTTTTATAATCGCATGCCGACGGACATTCATTTAACTCCGTTTGACTTTTTAATGTCGGAAGATGGCGGCCATACGTGGGCCGATGTTATTGAGGCGTCGTGGGATGGGTATGAGGTCTATCCACAAAGCTGCCTAATCACGATTCCCCCAGATCATGACGAAGTGGATGTTTCACTTACGGCCGTAAATTTGACTCCTGCTCAAAAGGGAAGTCGCCTTATGGAAGCTGAGATTTCAACCGAAGCACCGCTTGGTAACCTAATCGTTTTGTTTGAAGTGGTGCAAGATGATGAAATTATCTACAGTGAATCTGTTTATACAGGTTGGCTAGAAGCTGGCGACCATTCCATTGTTTCGGCCGGAACCTTTTCCAAAGAGCTCTTGAAGGATGCACATAGTTCTGACATTGACTTGCGCATTACCCTTGACCCCTCTGGTTATCTCATTGAAAGCTCAACGGCTGATAATCAGATCGTTCAGCAGATTGGTCATTGAGAGCCAGCTAATTGATTGAATTTGTGGCGCAATTATTAATTGCGCCACAAACTTCGTGTTTTCGTCTTAATCGCGCCGATTTGTTCAATTTTCCCCATAAAAACTAGAGCCTGTGGTCCTGCAATCCTATAGATTATTTGATACTAAAACTGATTGAGTTCTGCTAGATTTGCTTTATGTGAGATTTCCGTAAAGTCAGTTTTGTGTCCGAAAGTGAGCCTAGCATTTAGCACATATCCCCTGTGCTGTACAAAAGGGAATGTTCATTTCCCGATGGTAAACAGATTTTTTTACCAATGTGATGTTGTCAGAAAATTCAATCAATCAAATAGTGAAATAGGAGAAAGTATGAGTTTTTCACAAAGTCATTCGCGTGTACTTCCACGCGCTTGGATGCTTGTTGTCGCTGTAATTGGGTTACTTTTTGTGCTCATGGCAGTGGATTCAGCAAGCTCGGCCCAGTCAGATGTAAAGAGCTACATTGTTGTAATGGAATTAGACCCCGTCATATCTTATGAGGGAGGGGTTGATAAGCTCAAAGCCACAAAGCCTGGCAAGGGTAAAAAAGTAAATCCTAACAGTGCGCACGTTCGTAAATATCAAAATCACTTGAAAAACAGCCAGCGGGAATCGATTGAGGCGGCCGGTGCTAGTGCGTCTCAACAGGTCCATAGCTACACAATCGCCCTAAACGGTTATTCGGCTCTTTTGACCGAAGACCAAGTGAAGTCGATTGAAGCGCAATCAGGAGTCTCCATGGTGATGGAAGACTACATGCGTCAAATCACAACCGAAAGCTCGCCAGCCTTTTTAGGGCTAACTGCTCCTGCGGGTGCTTGGGCAACCGGGTATGACGGTGAAGGTGTGATTATCGGTGTTATCGATAACGGTATATGGCCAGAACACCCTAGCTTTGCCGATGATGGTAGCTATTCTGATTTAGGTATTGTTTTGGACGAGACTGTTCAATCTGCCTGTGATTTTGGTGATACGGCTCATAATCCAAATGATGTGCCATTTACCTGTAATAACAAATTGATTGGTGCGCGCCAAATGATGGCTACTTATCGTGCCATTATTGGTGCAGATGCGGACGAATTTAATTCTGCACGTGACGATGACGGACATGGAACCCACACAGCATCAACGGCTGCTGGTAACGCCAATGTGTCTGCCACCGTTCTTGGTGTTCCTCGTGGAACAGTAACTGGTGTTGCACCAAGAGCCCGCGTGATTGCGTATAAAGGGCTTGGTAAGTTGGGAGGCTTTGGCTCGGACTTGGCTGCTGCGATTGATCAAGCCGTGGCTGACGGTGTCGATGTGATCAACTATTCTGTCGGTGGTGGCGCAAGCTTGACCGGTCCAGATGACCTTGCATATCTATTTGCGGCCGATGCTGGTGTGTTTGTGGCAACGTCTGCGGGCAATAGCGGCCCTGGCGGCGGTACGATCGGCGGTCCGGCTTCAGTGCCTTGGGTGACCACAGTTGGTGCCAGTACACAACCGCGTGCGTTCCAAGGGTCTGCCTCTTCAAGTGCAGGATGGGAGTTTAGCGGCGCATCGATCACAGGTAGCACGGGTGAATTACCACTCGTAGATGCCGAAGATTTAGGCAACCCGCTCTGTTTGAATGGAGTGCCATTTAATGACGACATAACCGGAAAGATTGTTTTATGTCTGCGTGGTGCTGTGGCACGCGTTGAAAAAGGATTCACCGTGTATAACGCAGGTGGTGCAGGAATGATTCTGTACAATGCAAATGACGGTCAATCTCTAAGCTCAGACGCGCATTGGCTTCCATCTGTACACATCAACAATACAGACGGATTGGTTGTTAAGGGGTATATCGATTCTGCGGGTGCCGGGGCTGTGGCCCAAGTCAATGGTGGCGCGGCAGTCATCGTCGATGCTCCTAACATGGCTGGATTCTCATCGCGTGGTTCTAACACCGTTGCGGAAGACATTATCAAGCCAGATATTACGGCACCTGGTGTTCAGATTTTAGCTGGTGCATCTCCAGCACCTTATAACACCGGCTTCCCCGCTGTTCAAGGTGAGCTGTTCCAAGCTATTTCTGGTACATCGATGTCGAGCCCTCACATCGCCGGTATTTTTGCTTTAATCAAGCAAGCGCATCCAGATTGGACCCCTGCGATGGCTAAATCAGCCATTATGACAACGGCTTATCAAGATGTGAATAAAGAAGATGGCGTCACTCCGGCCGATCCATTTGATTTTGGTGGTGGTCATGTTGATCCAGGTAGCCCGGTTCATAAAGGCTCAGCCTTCCAACCTGGCTTAGTCTACGATGCAGGTTTCCTAGACTACCTTGGATTCTTGTGTGATGCAGAGCCATCAGCTTTAAGCCCAACAACTTGCCCAGCTTTAGAATCAATTGGTGTACCTACCGATGCAAGCGATTTGAATTTGCCTTCGATTGGTATCGCGGCATTGCCCGGCAGCCAGACTGTACAACGGACAGTGACGAGCGTTGCCAAAGAAAAAGGCTGGCGTACATACAACGTTTCAGTTAATGCTCCAGCAGGCTTTGATGTGATCGTTTCACCATCTAGCTTCCGCTTGAAATCAGGTGATTCAGCTACTTATACCGTCACTATTACAAACAACGGTGGTGCTCAAATTGGTGAATGGGCCTTTGGCTCTTTGACCTGGAGCGATAAGACCGGACATTACGATGTTCGCAGTCCAATCGCGGTTAGAGCGTCACTCTTTGATGCTCCGGCCGGAATCGAAGGTGCCGGTGAGAATGGATCAGCTGGCTTCGGTGTAACTTTCGGGTATACCGGAGATTACACAGCTGCCGCACATGGCTTAGAGGCTGCAACGGTTATTTCCGACAACGTCGTGCAAGATCCTGATCAAACCTTTAATCCAGGAGATGGTTTCAGCAACTTGCACACGGTTGATGTAAGTGGCTCGGCTTACTTGCGCATTGCGATGCCGCCTGAAGCTGTACCAAATGCCGACGTGGATATCGACATCTTTGTCTTTGACCCCACAGGCTCTCTTGTTGCTCAAAGCACCAATGGTGGCACGAACGAGCAGATTGACGTTGAGCTACCAGCTGATGGTACTTGGTTCATTTTTGTTCATGGTTGGCAAACAGCAGGTCCAGATGTCGATTACGATCTGTATGTTTGGGATATTTCTGCCACCCCAGGTGGGAATATGTCAGTTGACTCTGCTCCGACTTCCGCTCAGATTGGTAACTCGGATACGATCAACGTAAGCTGGAATGGTGCTGCGGCCGGTGAATGGCACTTGGGAGCGGTATCACACGCTGATGGGTCTGGACTCATTGGTCTGACACTTGTTGAAGTGGACAACAGATAATTAGATCGGTTTTTGAAGCTTGCTTAAGCTGAGAAGACCGTGATTTGAAATAAAAGTCGGCCGTAAATAAGTTTGTTTGCGGCCGACTTTTGAAGTTCTTTAAGACTGGGTATGGAGCCGGATTTTTAACAAATCATCGAAGGAAACATCACAATGCTCAAAAAATATTTGTTTTTAGCTTGCATTTCAATTTTGGGGGTATTCATTCTATTTTCGTCTGGTAGCTCTAATATTTTAGAAGCCCAAAGCGAAGGTGCTGAAATTAGGCTCAAAGGATATCAATTTAATCCTACTAAGAATGAAACCGTTAATTTGCCGGCCGGATTAACCGTCTCCGAGCTGGCACAGGGTGCAAATGGATACTACATCGTCCAATTTGGTGGCCCTGTACAAGCCTCATGGAAGGCGGCCGTTGCAGCTGAGGGTGGCGAGCTTTTAGAATATATCCCTGATTTTGCCTTTAAAGTTCGCATGAACCCTGCACAAGCGGCCAGGGTGGCGGATCTTAACATGGTGAGCTATACGGGCGTTTATCAGCCAGCATTCAAAATTAGCCCAGATTTAAAAGCCAGCCCGGGACTCTATCGGATTCGGGTTGAACGGGGTGTCAGTGCTGGGCAGGCGCGTGCTGCGATTGCACAAAGTGGTGCAACTGTGCTCGGCCGTGATGGTCAATATATAACCGTGGGGGCAGATGCGGCTCAGATAGAAGCGATTGCCCGCGTAACAGATGTGGCTTGGATCGAGAATTTTGATCTTAAGGAGCTGCACAATGACAGCGGTGCGGGTGTGATTGTGGGGGGCAATGCGGCTAATGCAAATGGATACGATGGATCAACACAGATTGCGGCCGTAGCTGACACCGGGATTGGTGATGGGACTACTTCAGGCGCCCACCGAGATATCCCAGCTAACCGTGTGGTTTCAGTTTACAACTGGCCAGGTGTGACCGATATTTGTTTCCAAAACATTATTGATGATGGTGCGATAGACGTTGATAGTGCCCATGGAACCCACGTTTCAGGTTCTGTATTAAGCGATGGTGGGGTAAACGGCATCGGCCGGGGAACTGCACCAGCGGCTAAGTTGGTTTTCCAAGCAACTGAAAACTTTGCCATTATCTCGAACTATTGCCAAATTGTGGCCGGTTTCCCTGCCAACGGTTACTTTTTAACCGGCCTGCCAGACGATCTCAACAATCTTTATCAGCAGGCATACAACGATGGGGCTCGTATTCATGCGAACTCATGGGGCAGCAGCCAAGCGGGTGTTTACACCGCAAACAGCGCCCAGACCGATGAATTTATCTGGAACAACCCGGATATGACAATTACATTTTCGGCCGGTAATGCGGGTGAAGATGCTAATAGTAACGGGGTTGTTGATAATGACTCTATTGGTTCACCTGCAACTGCGAAAAATACAATCACAGTTGGAGCCAGCGAAAACGAACGGCCGGATAACTTTGCTTGTGACACAGGCTTAAGCTACACATCGAGTGATGCGTACCAATCTGGTCAAACATGTAATAGCATGGGCGGCACCAATATTTTGGGTACGGCCGGGCAAAGATGGGGCTTTAATGCGGCACCGTTGAACAATGACCCATCTGCCGGAAATATGGAGCAAATGGCCCCATTCTCGAGCCGTGGTCCAACTGATGACGGCCGGATCAAGCCAGACATCGTTGCGCCTGGAACTTGGATTTTGTCTACTTTTTCTGATTTGTATCAGCAAGAGTACGATAGCCAAGTTAATCCACAAACGGGCGGATCGCAATATGATGGTTGGGGAATGCCCTATAACGGTTTTTACAAGTACATGGGCGGTACGTCTATGTCTAATCCGATCGCGGCCGGTGGTGCAACGGTGGTCCGTGACTACTATCAAAAAGCACATAGCCATAGCGCCAGTGCGGCATTGGTTAAGGCCACTTTAATCAATTCAGCCGTTGATTTAATGGATGAGAATAATGATGGCTCGAATGACAATGATTTTCCGATCCCGAATGTTCATGAAGGTTGGGGGCGTATTGATGTAGCCAAAGCGACCGATGGGTCGTTGATATTCGATGACAACGCTGGTGGCATTGGTACTGGGAACAGCGCCAGCTATCAATACAACGTGAGCACGGCCGGAGATGTGTTCAAGGTATCTTTGGTATGGAGCGACTTTCCATCAACTGAAGCAGCTGCTCAAAACTTGGTAAATGACCTTGATTTAATTGTGACCGCACCGGGTGGTGCTCAATATCGCGGCAATGTGTTTAGTAACGGCTGGTCACAAACAGGGGGCAGCTTAGATCGGGTAAACAATGTTGAAAATGTTTATGTTCAATCTGCTGCGGCCGGTACATGGACTGTGCAAGTTAGTGGCTTTAATGTGCCAAATGGACCTCAGCCGTTTGCGATTGTGGTCGATGGAACATTCGGCCCAGCTGGACCAACACCAACTCCCACAAACACCTCGGTTCCAACGAATACACCAATCCCCACAAATACACCTGTACCCACGAACACACCGATTCCTACCAATACACCTCCACCCGCATCTACGATGCATATTGGGGATATTGACGGTGCCGCAGTTAGTTCCGGCCGGAATTGGAGCGGGCGTGTAACCCTAACCGTACATGATTCGAATGAGAATCCAGTCTCTGGCGCAACTGTTAGTGGCACTTGGACTGGGGATTTCAATGGCTCTGGCAGCTGTACAACAGGCGGATCTGGAACTTGTCAGATTGATTCTGGATCTATCCGTAAAAAAGGGACAACCAGTATGACCTTTACGGTCGGAAACGTGACTCACGCTAGCTTAAGCTATGCAAGTGGTGACAATCATGACCCTGACGGCAGCAGCAGCGGTTATGCGATCCAAATCAATAAGGATGGCACAACGACGAACCCTGGTGGCGGCAATCCTACGGCGACCCCGACCCCTGGGCCAACGGCAACACCGGGGCAAACCACGGCCGTTCATTCTCACAGTTTGACAGGCGTTGGCACTCCCGGAAATCGTAACCGTTGGACGGCCAATGTGACAATCACGATTTTTGACAATACGGAAAGCCCGGTTTCAGGTGCCACAGTGAACGGCTCTTGGAGCAATGGTACAAGCGGTGGCGCAACCTGTGTGACCAATGGCAGCGGGCAATGTTCTGTGTCTAAATCGAACCTGAAAGGGAACGTTGGCTCTGTAAGTTTTACAGTGACCGGGGTTTCTGGCACAGGCCTTACTTATGACTCAGGCGCTAACGAACAGGCCTCAATTACAGTTTCTAAACCCTAATCTAAGTAGTTTAGGTTAAGAGTTCGCAATAATGTATTCCGGCCGGATATAGGTTTATCCAGCCGGAATTTTTAGCTTAATGCGCCATTTGCAAGAGGCCAAGAAAGTTAATCCCATTGAGTTTGAGGTTAGCTTTTTGGAAAATCCGATCATCTGTGTCAGAATTTATCAAGTTCGTTGTTAATTTTTGATGGATGGGAAATATGCAGTCAGTTATGCTGTTCAGCAATCGTCATTCAACAAAAATTTAACTTAAACCGATCGGCTGGTAAATCGGGACGATTGGTCATCTTAAAAAATAACGGCCGAACTTGAAATCAAGTTCGGCCGTTTTATATTTTGTTAAATCTCTATGGAAGCACTCGTACAAAAAATCAAATCGGCTGGAACGTATGTTGGGGGCGGGATAGTAAAAGTAGATTCATTTTTGAATCATCAGATCGATTCAGAGCTTATGCTGGGCATCGGCTCTGCATTCGCTGAGTTTTTCGCGGCAACTGAGCCAACTGTGATATTAACGGCCGAGTCTTCTGGCATTCCGCCAGCGCTCATGACCGGGGTCAAAATGGGGCTCCCGGTTGTGTATGCCCGTAAAAAAGAGCCGCTCACGATGTCGAAAAAGGTTTATTATGCAGAAGCCCCCAGCCGCACAAAAGGAGGAAACGTTCCTTTAATTGTATCCCCCGACTATCTGCCATCAGACGCACGAGTTTTGCTGATCGATGACTTTTTGGCAACCGGATTAACGGCCGTGGCGATGATCGATATCGTTCGTCAGTCAGGTGCTAAGCTTGTGGGTGTAGGCTGTGTGGTAGAGAAAACGTTTGAAGACGGGCGTGATCAAATCGCACAGGTTTTTGATGGCCCGATTCACTCCCTTGCTAAAATCAGCTTGCACGAAGATGATTCAATCACCGTTACTTCGTAACATTGTCAGTGCTTGCGCTAAATAAACTATTCTAAAAGATGACCCAATTTTCAAAAATCGAACTTAACTATCACGACTCAAAAGCCTCAGTGGTCCCGCATGGGGCGCATGTGCTCGATTACCATCCGGCCGGTCAGCCCCCTGTATTGTGGACCAGCCAGCTCGCCTTATTCCAAGATGGTAAAGCGATTCGGGGTGGGGTTCCGGTGATTTGGCCGTGGTTTGGTAGCCATCCTACAGATGCTGAAAAATCATCTCACGGAGTGGCGAGAAATATGGCTTGGCAAGTGCTTGGCGTAACTGAGTCGGCCGCGTCTTTCTCGCTTTTACCTGCCAGTGAAAATAGCCATCCCTTGGTAGACGGCCGGTTTGAATGCCAATTAGACGTGATTTTAGATGAAGCCTTGACCGTTAAGCTCACAACAAAAAATGTGGGAGACTCTCCCTTTAAAATGACGGCCGCGTTGCACTCCTACTTCCATGTGGGCGATGCAACTCAGATCGCTATCAAAGGGCTCGATGGGCGCACCTACATCGACCAGCTTGACTCGAATCAGCGTAAACTTCAACAAGGACCAATTCAAATCGATCAAGAGGTTGACCGTATCTATATCAACTCTACCGATACGGTAGAGATTCATGATCCAGTTTTGGGTCGCGTCATTGAAATCCAGAAAGAAGGTAGTTTGTCTACCGTGGTTTGGAACCCTTGGATTGAAAAATCAAAACGGATGGCTGATTTTGGAGAGCAAGAATATTTGGAGATGGTTTGTGTTGAAACATGTAATGCGGCCGATGATCAGCGCACACTGGTACCCGCTGAGCAGCACAGTTTGCTGACGCGAATTTTTTCTCGGCCGAATGATTAACTGATGTTACGCGCTAGACCAGTCAGGTTTCCGATTCTCTCTGGTTTTTAACTCGGTTGTTTGTAAAAACCTGACTGGTCTTTGTCGGGAAAGTGCGTAAGGTGAATGATTAAAGTTAAATTGGCAGCAACCTGAGCTGTTTTGAGACAAAAAGGGGGCTGAGACGTACTGTTTTTCGTGACTTGAAAGCAGATTCTATTGACAAACAAAATGGAGAGGCTAAAAAGTGATGGAGCTAAATTGTCATACGTGTGATCAGCCTATAATCATCGAAAATCATGATTGGGAAAGACTTTCGGTCGAATGCCCAAACTGCCAATCTTGGAACGCCTATTCTCCGTCCCATATCGAGGCGATGACCCAGCTTGCAGAAACATATCGTCTTAATGAATTTTACATCGATTTTCTGCGCAGGCTGATCATCAATAGAACCCTCTATCATGTAAAGCTAGAGGTCCCCTCTTATAAAGTTCAGACAGA
Source organism: Chloroflexota bacterium (assembly GCA_020628815.1). Lineage (GTDB taxonomy): Bacteria > Chloroflexota > Anaerolineae > Promineifilales > Promineifilaceae > WTJY01. The sequence continues at coordinate 17,073 of JAHDEN010000050.1, forward strand.
AGATGAAAAGCGAAAAAATTTAACAGGCAAAGTAATGTCTTTCATTTTAATTGTGGGTGGTTTGTTACCGATTTTAATGAAATCTGAGTGGGCTGGAACCGACTATGCCGACTACATTTTTACTTTTTGCCTTGCTATTTTGTTGTGCGGATTAATTTTAGCCGGACACATCCTTTATAACAGCGCCGCTTATATCATTGAGCTAAATTATTCTGTACTAGACTGGTATCTGCAATTGCCGATAGGATTGCGCTCAAGGCATAACAAGGTAAATGTCCAAGAATATAAACAGTTTTATGTGCGCAAAGTTTCGTTTAATAATAGACGAGGAACATTTGGCCTTTATGGGATTTCACGACAGGCAAATGAGCATGAATTGATCATCGAAGGGGCGGAGTCGATGATGCTTTTGGTTGAGAGCGAGTTGGAAAGATTGCTCAAAATCACCGATGCGCCGGTATCAAGCGGGTTGGCAAATCCCTATCAAAAAACAGTCTCGGCCGACGCGATACTCGATTGGGTCACCGGCATTCGTGTCAAACAATCTAATCGCGACAACGCTGTTGAAGCAAATGTGCCAATCTCTTTTTTAGATGACAGGTTGTTAGCAGATAAAGGGTTTCAACTTGCCTATGCAGATGACGCGTTTATCGATTTTGCGCGCCAAATCAAAGTCCAGCAATCAGATGAACTTTGCTCTATTAAATCAACATCTAATATAAAGACCTATCGTGGATTTCGATTGGCACGAGCTGCGGCCGTCGGCATGTTTTTGATTTTGGGATGCTTGTTTTTCATCGATTTCTTTCTCAACTTCAATAACTCCTACATCGCAGGGTTTGCATTTGCGGTTCCCGGGCTGCTTTTTAGCAAATATTTGATTGATTGGCTTTTAAATAAGCAGGTTGTGCTGATCGATCAAGAGCACCTCTACCATAGTGCTCGGCCGTATCCCAGCCTGTTTAGCGGCCGCAAAATGCTAAAAATCGAAAAGTTTAAGCAGTACTATGTTCGCCCAGTAACCAGATGGGACCGCTTAAAAGGTGAGCATGCTCTGTACGGAATCGATCGTGAAAACCTGCATTTCAGAATTTGCCACGGTAGCAAATGGTTTATGCTGGCGCTTGAAAGTGAGCTGGAGCGGTTCTTGAAAATCAAAGATATTCCCATTGGTGGAAGTTTGAGTAACCCATATAGAAGCTCTTCAGAATAGTTCAGATATTTGCACCTGTCAGACTGGCCCACTTTCACTATAATAGGGAGCCAACACTCACCCTCTGCATTCCCATGTCGGTTTTCAATGCCTGCAGTACCGATCAATATCGAGGGATAGTTCTTAAAGAATTTATTTAATTACCCTATGTGATAAAGGAGATAGTTCGTGGCTAAAAAAGAAATGACCGGCGATGTATACCATCCTTCGCCAGCAATTGTCCAAAGTGCACATATTCCAGATTATGATGCGGTACATGCTGAAGCAACGGCCGACCTGCCCGGATTTTGGGGCAAAATCGCCTCTGAAAACTTTGAATGGTACAAACCGTGGAACAAAGTGCTAGACGACTCAAACGCACCGTTCTACAAGTGGTTTACCGATGCGAAAGTCAACATCGTTCACAACGCGCTTGATCGCCACATGCGAACCGCCACACGCAACAAAGCAGCCCTAATATTTGAAGGGGAGCAGGGAGATACAAAAACTTATACCTACCAACAGCTCAATCATGAAGTGTGTAAATTTGCCAGCGTTATCCGCTCGATGGGTGTGGGCAAAGGGGACCGTGTCACCATTTATATGGGACGGATCCCTGAGCTGATGATTGCCATGCTGGCTTGTGCCAAAGTTGGTGCCATGCACTCTGTGGTTTACGGTGGATTTTCTACCGAGGCGTTGTTGAGCCGTATTGATGACAGTGATTCAAAACTTTTGATTACCTGTGATGGCTCTTGGCTGCGCGGGAAAATTATCAAGTTAAAAGATATTGCGAACGCGGCCGTTGATCGTGCTGGTACAATTCAAAATGTGATCTGTGTCAAACGAACCGGACATGAGGTTGAAATGGTACCCGGGCGCGACCACTGGTATCACGACCTCATGGCGTTGCCGATTGCAGATGCCAATGCAGAAACCGAAGTGATGGATTCTGAAGATCCGCTCTTTATTCTGTACACATCTGGCACCACCGGCCGACCTAAAGCGATTTTGCACACCCACGGCGGGTACATGGTGGGATCTGCAACAACCCTAAAATGGGTCTTTGACCTAAAGCCAGATGATATTTGGTGGTGCGCGGCCGATCCCGGCTGGATCACCGGCCATAGCTACATCGTCTATTCACCACTGGTGAATGGGGCAACGAGCTTTATGTATGAAGGTGCACCAACCTTCCCATATCCAGATCGCTGGTGGAAAATGATCGAGAAATACAAAATCTCAATTTTGTATACAGCCCCAACCGCCATTCGTGGTTTAATGCGATTTGGCGAGTCATGGCCCAACCGGTACGATCTTTCTAGCCTGCGCTTGCTCGGCTCTGTGGGTGAACCGATTAATCCAGAGGCCTGGAAATGGTATCACCGAGTGATCGGGGGCGAGAAATGCCCGATCATGGACACGTGGTGGCAAACTGAGACAGGGAACTTCATGATTACACCACTCCCAAGTGTTTCTTTGAAACCAGGCTCCGCTACGCGGGGATTCCCTGGGGTGCAAATTGATGTGGTGGATGAAGAAGGCGATCCTGTGGGCGTCAACGAAGAAGGCTTTTTGGTGATCAAATCACCGTGGCCGGCGATGATGCGCACGCTGTATCAAGATCCAGACCGCTATGTAGATGTCTACTGGTCACGCTTTAGCGACCAGGGCTGGTATTTGCCCGGCGACAGTGCGAAGAAGGACGAAGATGGCTACATCTGGGTGATCGGCCGGATCGATGATGTGATCAAAGTTTCTGGCTATCGTTTGGGTACGGCCGAAATCGAATCAGCGCTGGTCAGCCACCCGGCCGTAGCAGAATCGGCCGTAATCGGCATCCCTGACGAAGTGCGCGGCAACATCATTAAAGCCTATTGCATTTTGAATGCAGGCACGGCCGCCAGCGAAGCATTGGCCCAAGAGCTGAAAGACCATGTCGGTACAGAGATGGGACCGATCGCCAAACCAAGTCAGATTGAATTGGTTGATAGTCTTCCGAAAACACGGTCAGGCAAGATTATGCGCCGCGTGTTACGCGCCCAAACCATGGGGCAAGACGTGGGCGACCTGTCTACTTTGGCTGATTAATTTATCGAGTTAACCATTCAGACCTGACAGGGGATATCAAACCTGTCAGGTCTTTTTTTATGCAAGCATTTGACGCAACACGCCTTCCATGGCCCATGGATTGGGATGCTGAATTTGGCAGATCAGCTCCCTTATTTATAGAGATCGGTTTTGGCAACGCCCAGTTCCTAATCGACCTGGCCATTCGGCACCCCGAAGCCAATGTGATCGGGGTAGAAATTTCGCTGCCATCGATTAAAAAGGCGGAGAAAAAGGCACAAACCAATAACTTAACCAATGTTAGGGTCATCCATGGGGATGCACGCTTAGCGCTGTGGGGCGGTATGCCGCTTCACAAATTACAGCGTGCCTATATTAATTTTCCCGATCCGTGGCACAAGGCGGCCCACCATCATCGCAAGCTGATAAACGGCACTTTTTTGCATTTGTTGGCCACGCGCATGGCGGGGGATGGGATTCTAGAAATCGCCACAGATGATCCTGGATACCAAGATCACATCACCGAAGTTTTAGAAGCTGACCCGTACTTTAAATCACAAATAGATAAAACATTCGAGACGGAAGACTTAAAGCGTATCCGCACAAAATATGAGCTTAAGGCGTTGGCCGAAGGGCGCACGTGCCACTATTACCATTGGGAACGGAGCGCACAGTCGGCCGAAAACATTTTTCAATACCCGCAGGAGATCGATATGCCGCACATTATGATTCAAACCCCGCTTTCGCTTGATGAGATTAGCGAACGCTATAACGATACGCTGAGCCACTTGGGCGAGACCCCGGTGCGCCATCTGCAAATGTTCCACACGGTCATGATGGATGAATTGCGTGAGCAACGGCCGGCTTTGCTTGTTGAAACTCACGTTGCGGAAGACCCGATGCCGCAGCGTGTTGGGCTTACGATTCAGCAACGGCCGGATAATCAGGTGATTATTGGTTTGCACGAAATCGGATTTCCCCGGCCGACCAAAGGCATTCATCTGGCGGCGGCCCATTTGGCCCGCTGGCTGTTGGGATTAGATGAGCGTAACCGGCTCAAACACCATAACTTAGCCGTTGAGCTAACAGGATAAACTGATTTAATGTCTGAAAAGCCGATTTTTGAAGCGGAATTTACTCAAGGGCTTGAGGAATTTGCCTACCAAGAGCTGCGTAAAGCGGGTGCAAAATTCATCAAATCTGAATTTGATCAGGCGGGTGTTATTCGCTTTAAATTTGGAAAGAGTCAGACACGGCTTGGAAATCTGCGCGTAGTCAGTAGGCTGTTTCAAGTTCATAAGTTTGGTGTTCCCCGACCAAAAGCGTTGTTGGGACAGCAGCATTTTGATCGACTGCAAACCATCCTAAAAAATCATGTGGCCGATATGGGGGGCAAGCGGGTTAAAAGCTTTCGTTTAGAAGCGGCGGGAAAAGAATCGGCCGCATTTCAGCGATTAATCACTCAAATCGAGAGTATGCTCAAACTGCCCCATGATAGCGTGGGGGGGGATTTGTTTATTCGGGTTAAACCGGCCGTGGGGAAAAATAACGGATGGGAGCTGTTGGTTCGGCCAACTCTGCGTCCTTTGGCCGCTCGACCTTGGCGCGTGTTTAACTATCCCGGCGCACTGTCTGCACCGATTGCGGCCGCCATGCTGGATATGGCTGAGATTCTTCCGACTGACAATGTGTTGAACGTGATGTGTGGCTCCGCTACGTTTCAGGCGGAATTTGCAGGTAGCTGTCAGCTGTGGGCCAATTGTGATCTAAATCATTCGGCTCTGGCAGGGGCAAGGCTAAATGTGCAAGCAACGGGCCGGGATGGGAATTTCCAACAAGCCAACGGAATGTCTCTTCCTTATCAAGACGCATCGTTTGATATTCTGCTGTCAGATTTACCGTGGGGGCAGCTAATTGGAGAGAGTGTAGACATGACCCAGCTGTACACCCAAACATTAAGCGAGTGCGGCCGGGTCGCTAAACCGGGTGCAAAATTGTTGGTAATCACTCAGCTTAAAAAGCGCTTTTTGCAATCTGTAGAGCGATCACCATGGGTCTTGATGCAAACCATCCAGCTAAAGCATGAGAAGGTTAGCCCGGTAATTTATCAGCTAACATTGGGGCGTTAGTTGCTGTTACGTACTTTCGCGAAAAAGACCAGTCAGGTTTTTATGAATAGCTGCGTTTAAAACTGAAAGGGATTGGAAACCTGACTGGTCTCAAGTCTCACCTATTCAGGATCAACCAGCGGATCAAAAAGCAGCATCGGCCCACCGCCTACATTGATTAGAAGCTCAAACCCATTGACAGTCTCAAACCATGTATCTATCGGATATGGAAAGCGGGTTCCGGCCTCAAGCACCTTTTCTAGCTGATTTTGCTCAGGTCTGATTTCGTAAATGGAAACGGTGTTGGTCGTGTTAACCGCTTCTTCTGTGATTAAATAAGGTCGCCCGTTTAAGGTTTCTAGACGGAGCGAGCTGCGGCCGAGGTCTCGAACTGACCGCTCCCAGCTCATTTGCCCGTTGCTCGAAAACACAAGCAGCCGCTGATCGCTTTTGTCGACGTGGGCCAGCATTACACCGCCTGCTTCGAGCGGCGTAATATCGCTTAAGTTGAGTCTTGTTTCATCAAAGGTTGCAACCGTTTCGACTTCGTTATTCAGATTGATGCGGTAAAGCCCCATTTCGCTGTATATCCAAACAACACCATTCGATGTGGCAAGCTGGCCGGTAATATCCGCCAGCTTTTCTGGTGCACCTAAATAGGGAATTTTCCAAGTCTGCTGTGTGTCACCTTCGATTGATATGATTAACTCATCTTCTAAATAGACGTGATCAACAACGTTGCCGGTTGTTTGTGTGGTCCACAGCCGGTTTCCGTTCCCATCGATGCCTGTTAGCTCGCTGGCAAGGACAACGACCACGCCGCCGCCCGGCCGCCTCAGCATGTCATTGTTTGGGGGTTGTGCAGGAAATTCCCCCACGGCAGCGGTGTTGAGCAGATTGTTTTCGTTGAATTCAAAAATGAGTCCTTGAGCATCTTGCTGTGTGACATACAGTCGACCTTCAGAAACTTGGGCATTGGTGGGACTTTCTATGAAATTTAGAAACTCGCGTGCCAACCCTGTTTCTATGTTGATCGATAGCAGGGTATCGTTTTCGAGGATGGCATACCGGCCGCTGGGCAGCTGTCCAATTTGTTGGATACCGGTGTTTTCAAGCGGACGGACCCAGCGTGTGCCGACCTGTGCCATGAGCCGCTCTTCCCAGATTCTCATTGAAGGCCATACCCAGCCAGCGGTACGTGGATCGATATCCCAATAGCCCCCCAACGTCCGGTCAGGTGCCTGACTGCGCATTTCAAAATGCAAATGGGGCGGGGTTCGTGGTCGGCCGACTTTGGCTAAAAACTGCCCCCGTACCACACATTCTCCGGTAAAGACTTCAAAACTTTCCTCATCCAAATGGCCATAAAAAGAAAGGATTTTTCGACCATCGTTAAAAACGTGCTCGATGATAATGACCCCTTTGTCGCGCCCCCAGCCGTTTGGCTGAGCATAGGTTATCCGGCCGTTGCCGATGCTATGGACCGATTCACCAAGAACGCCCCCTGATTTCCACCAATCTTCACCGGCATGGAATTTGTCATACCGTGCGCGAAACACACCAAAATCCCGGCCGCCGCGACTGTACGCCAATGCGTTGGGTGGATCCATCGGAAAATCGAGTGTGTCTACTTCTCCACAGCTGGTTCGGAAGGTTGGCTCAACCCCTGTACGGGTATCAGCAATCGGGTCACCAAAAATAGCAACCGGCAAAGTGGTTGGCGTTGGTGTCGGCGTTGGAGTGTTCGTGGGGGTTGCGGTAGGCGTATTGCTGGGGGTAGGTGTAATTGTGTTGGTTAGAGACTCGGTTGGTACGGCCGTAAGGGTGTTGGTCGCAGTTGGGGGTGTAGAAACTGAACCAGCAATTTGCTCCGGCTCTTCAGATCCGCAAGCAAAAAGAATCAGGCTCAGCCCCATCCCCAAAAATAGCAACTGTATAAACCCTAGTTTATTTTTCTGTTTTCCGGTATCAAAAAAGTCAGGTCGATTCAAATCAAAACGCATAGAAATAAAAAACTCCCGCAAAGATCAATCTATCACGGGAGAATTGTAACTATATTTTGTTTGGATTAAATCGGTTTTACGCTTCTTTTAACTCTATTCTACCGAATGATTAATCTCGGTTTCTTCTGCGGCGGCCTTCAACGACCTCTAAAAGCCCATACCACAACAGTAAATAGGCTCCACCTTCGTCAAGATGCCCCACAACGGGCAACGCATCTGGCAAAAATTCAAAGATCCCTAAACTGGGATAGGTCAGATAGGCGACGCCTAAAATAGAAAATAAAAAGACGATGGGGCGAGGGAATCCTCGTTCTGAAAGGGGGACGGTCATAAAACTGCCGCGACGTTCACTATTGCTGTTTTCGATATTACTCATGTGGTGTTGCGATCGGTTTGTCTGGGACAAAACCAACTCTACTTCTCTACTACGATCTATGGCTTAAACTGAGTAACTGGTTGGGATCAACTCACGTTCAACGATTCCGCTTAGGCACCCGATGGCGCCGGCCGCTTTGCCTAACTCACTGACCTCTACTGTCACACACTCAATGCCGAGCGATTCATAAAATGCCTGGGTGTTTGGATTGTTAGCCGCCATCAAAATTTTGCGTGGACCTAGCGTAACAAAATTAAACCCATATCCGTTAACCGCCTCTGCCACATCTGGCAAAAAATGTACCTCGTGCCCTATATTTTGCATGAGTTCCATCGCCCTGTGTACGAGTCGAACCGGATAACCAATCGCAAGATCTTTGTCTACAATGCGCAACATGCCCATTAAGTGCATCGATCCTACTGGCATATCAACCTGTACGCTGCTTACCCCCATTTGTTCTAAAGTCGCAGATAATTGGGCCGCACCACTGTCGTTTGTGCGCAATCCCCGGCCGATGATAACCTGCTCGGGGGTGATGTACATCGCATCTGCCCCTTCAAAGGTTCCACAACCGCCTATCGAACGTGCAACAGGGACTCCCAAATTTGATAGACGTGCGGCCGCAACACGCTCTTCGCCCGCACGCACTTCTGAGGCTGGACGGGCGATTACGGCTCCCTCGTGCGTCATAAACATGACATCGGCCATAAACATTTGATTCGGCGTTGGCGGGTGTTGCGGGTCAGCGTAATGGACCGTTACCCCATTGGCACGATAGGCATCCGCAATCGCATCATGTTGGGCTTGAGCGATGCTTAAATCGAGTTCGTCCAACATCTGAGCCGCATTTGGATCCCCATCTGTCAAAATTTCAGAGCCTGGCCGGTGTAGCAAGACCTGCTTCAGCGGCATGTACTCACTATTTTGGCCGCATGATCCCCAAATTGAGCCAAGTTCTTCAGAAAGCGAGCTCTTTCGAGGACGCCAGCCTGGACCGCCATAGGCGGCATTCAACAGGGGTTTTGATCGATCACCCATAATCTAGCTCCGCATGTCTTTTTCGTTATCAGTGGGGAAACGGGCAAAAACCATCCGGCCTGCTGAGGTTTGCAGCACCTTGGTGACAATTACCGGTGATGTTTTGTGCATCATATTCATCCCTTCTTCCACAACAACCATTGTGCCATCTTCCAGATAGCCGATTCCTTGGCCTACTTCGCGCCCTTCTTGAATGATTTTAACAACCAAATCTTCGCCAGGTAGATATGCCACTTTAACCGCATTTGCCAGATCGTTAACGTTTAAAACGTTCACACCTTGCAGTTCAGCAACCCGGTTCAGGTTGTAATCATTTGTTAGGATGGGGCAGGGAATTTGCCTAGCTAGAGCGACAAGTTTGCTGTCAGCATCCCGAACTTCAGACACATCAATGTCAGAAATCTCTATCGGTGCTAAGGAAGTTTCCTGCAGCATGCTCAATACTTCCAAACCACGTCGCCCTCTATTGCGTCGGATCGCGTCTGAGCTATCAGCGATATGTTGCAGTTCGCGCAATATAAAAGTTGGAATCAGAATAGTGTCCCGAATAAAACCGGTGCGAGAAATATCAGATATCCGGCCGTCGATAATGACCGATGTGTCTAGCAAAATTACTCGTTTGTTTTCAGTTTCATTGCTTGCGACGCCCTTTGATTCAACCGTAGCTACTGTGTCTCCCGGGGCGATACTGGGTCTTGATCCCCCCATAAAATTGTTCCAAATGTTTGAAATATCATCCTGCCGGTAATACAGAATAAATACACAAAAATATGAAAAAACGACAACTGAGATTAGAGGTAGGATCGTTCGGAACGGGGTGGGGAGAAATGCGAGAGGAATTGAAAATAATCCTCCAGTCACAAGCCCCATCAAAATTCCTATAATGACCGCTGCTAGCTGGGCCGCTGTCATTGTATTAAGGCGCTGGCGCACAAACCGCAGCGGCCGAATCGTGAAAATCGGAGTCAGAATCAAGCCCACCAAGAAACCCAATAGCCCAATGGCTAAAACATTTACGACAAATGGTTGATCCGAAAAATAGCTAATACGGGGAGATATTGCTACACCTAGTAGCAAGCAAACAAAACCGCCAACGAGTCTTAATGGCAGCTCTGAAACCTTTTTCTCATCAGGTTTAGGGATATTACTCATCTTTGCCTTCACAGAAATTCAATAGAGCCGGTAAGCATGTATTACGTCCTATTGAATATAAACTCGTACCGCAATTGGGCGATACGAACCGATTGTAGTCATAGGCCACCTATCGCGCTTAGATGAGTTTTGGGGAGCATTCTATCGGGTGTTTTCGATTGAATGTGATTTCTGAATTCACGAGTCCTTGGTGGTAGCAACCCGGTGAAATAGTGAAGAGATCGTTTGAAACTTAGAAAAACAAAAAAATGAAATAATTGCTATTTACGCTATCTTGGGTTGTTTCAAATTTCCCGACTTAACTAAGGAGAGGAAGGTGCCTAACGTCTTTCCTTTTTTCGTAGGTCAAATCCTTGAAAAAGCTTTAAATAAGATGTTAACATAAATCGCAGTTTTTCGAAAACCTACACTCAGTTTTAATGCGATTATGACAGTGCCTTTCTAGCTTCGATTATTTGTGCTTTAACCGCTTCAGGTGCGGTTCCACCCGGTACGTTTCTAGCCGCAAGAGCACCTTTGACTGAAAAAGCTTCGATGACATCTTCCTCAAAAAGATCTGAAATTTCTTGTAGATCGTCTAAGCTCAAATCGGTAATCGGTATATTTCTAACTTCTCCCAGCTGAACAATTTGCCCGACAACGTGGTGAGCTTGGCGGAACGGTAGATTTTTCTTGACAAGATAGTCGGCCAAATCTGTTGCCAAGAGTCCCGGCTCTAATTGCGCCGCCATTTTTTCGGGATTAATTGTTAGCGTTTCGATTACCCCTGCCATTACAGGCAGTAATAGCGAGAGATTGTCATAGGCATCAAAAACAGGTTCTTTATCCTCTTGTAAATCTTTGTCGTATGTAGAAGGCAATCCTTTTATTGTGGCCAAAAAGCCGGTTAAATTACCAAGTAACCGGCCGCTTTTGCCTCTGGTTAACTCCAAAGTATCTGGATTTTTCTTTTGAGGCATGATGCTAGAACCGGTGGAGTATGCATCTGCGATCACAACAAAGCTGAATTCTGTGCTGCTGAACAGGATTAATTGCTCGGCTAAACGGCTTAGGTGTAGGCCGGTCATCGTTGATGCGTAAAGAAAGTCAGCAACATAATCTCGACTTGAAACCCCATCTAAACTGTTTTGGGTAATGCGACTAAACTCTAACTCTTTGGCGAGCGCGTACCGATCAATGGGGAAAGCTGTGCCAGCAAATGCGGCCGATCCCAGCGCCATCTCATCTGCCTGGTGATGAACCGCTTTAAATCGCTCAAGATCCCGCACAAGGGGCCAAAAATGCCCCAGCAACCAATGGCCCCAAGTTACAGGCTGGGCGTGTTGCAAATGGGTGTAGCCGGGCATCGGGGCTTCTAGATGTTTTTCAGCATGATCGATCATCACACTGCCGAGCGCCGCGATTTCGGCCGCCATGTGCTTGCTGGCCCGTTTGACCCACAAGCGGAAATCTGTAACAGCTTGATCATTCCGGCTCCGTCCTGTGTGCAGCTTTCCACCTACTGGCCCCACAATTTCAGTTAAGCGACGTTCTACGGCTGTGTGAATATCTTCGTCCCCCGCTGCAAATTCAAAAGCTTCGCCAGCGAGTTCGCTTCTAACCGCTTCTAGTCCAGCGCAAATTTGGTCAGCTTCTTCCTGGGTCAACACATTGGCGCCCACAAGCCCTTTTGCCCATGCGAGGCTACCATCAATGTCTTCATTGTAGAGTCGGATATCAAACCCGATGCTGTCGTTTAATTTTCTGAGCAGTTCGTCCGCTTGGCCTGAAAACCGCCCGCCCCATAATTGTGTCATAGTTCGGTATGCGTAAAGACCGCAGCTGATTTCTTTTGAATCAAACTGCACTGTCTAGATATAAGTTTTAAGTCTATAGGTAGTATACCGTGTGGAAAAAATTAGGCGGCAGAATTTGGCTCAATAAAAATAAGCCATTGCATACGTTCATCGAACCCACCAATTGTGACATGGATAGGCATTTTGGGGATCAATGTGTGGCCGAAAAGCTCTCTGCAACGTTTGTAGTTGGCGATTCCCGTTATATTTTCTCCCAGACTAATAATTACCCCTTGTGGATAAAATGCTCGAACTTCTCCGCGCACCATGGTGCCATGAGGGTGCTTGTTTTTGACTGAAACCCACTCATGTTCGTAGTTTCGCAAATGCTTTTGCCATACCGCATCAAACTTTTCGGGGGCAACTTTGACAACCGGTTTGATGTGTCCCGCCTCAATGTCGGCCGAGTGAATCTGATTGTAAGCGGCGTAATCGATGTAGCCGGTGGGTAGAAAATAGCCAAATTCTGGGTGCGGCCGATTTGAAGCCAAAACTTCATGACCTTTGAGCGATATTTGTCGTAATACAAAACCGCGGTCGAGCTCGACCCATGTGTCCGCCTCTTTTAGCCGGCCGAATTTATCGAAAAATTGGTAGTATTTCATCTGGTTTGGTTAGGTTCGAGAGTTTAGCAGAAGAATAGGAGGGGGCAACTTGAACGAACTTCAATAAAAAGCGAGGTCCCAAAGTGCAGAGTGATATAATACCCTGCTGAAAAATTTAGCTTTTCTTATGACTGTCGTAACAATCCTTTTTTTAATTCTAACATGTGGCTTAACCGGGTATGGGTGCTTGTGCTTGCTGATGTCGGCCGACCCAAACTTTAAGTCAGACAAACTTGAAATCTTGTTTGTTGCCATGTTGGTTGGGGTCTTGTTAAATGGATGGGTTGCATTTGTATTGGTCGAACTTGGTCAGCTGTCAGTTAGCTTTCTGGCGGCGTTTTCCCTGCTCATGTTTTTATCTGGTACGGGATATCGATATTGGAGTGGCCAAACAGTTAAGTTGAATGCAAAACTTGAAGACCTGCATTGGCAAGTTGGTGGGCAACAATATTTGCCGGTCAAGATAGAGGGGGCTGTGATTGCCGTATGGTTGATTGCGGCTATGGTGTTGTTTTTCAGACCGCATCAATACATTTTGGGTGCCTTTGATGTTGGGGTTTACATTAGCTATGCTGCTCACATCGCCAATTCAGGGGGATTGGATTTAGCCGAACCGCTTTTGGCTGATATTCCACCTACTTTATACCCCTACTTTTTAAATCAATCTTCTGGAAATGCGGCCGGTTGGGCCTCTCTGACCCCATCGCTAAATGTGCAAGAAATGACCGGAGAGGTATTTCTCGATTTTTATCATCTGCATCCAATCTGGCAAGCGGTCGGTTGGCAGATCGGTGGCTTGTCGGCCGCTTTGTTTGTGACACCTTTCTGGGGGCTTCTCGCCACGCTTGGATTTTATTTCCTTCTGCGACGCATTCTGCCAAACAAGCATTTTTTGCTTGCGCTGCTTACCCTGTCAGTTTTCTCCATTTCAGCCTTGCAGGTCTGGTTTGTACGATATGGAACAACTGAACCTTTAACTCAGCTGCTCTTTGTTTTTGGATTTTTGGCCTTTTGCCGTTGGAACGAATCAGCTTATCAAAGCTGGGTATGGGGTTTGCTAGCTGGGGCGTCGTTTGGGATGACATTTTTGGCGCGGATAGACACCTTTTTTATTGCCATCATACCGGCCGCGATGATTTTGCTCTGGCTGTTACGACGTTTTGAACTGCGTAACATTTTTGTGTTTTCGACTCCTTTCCTGTTGTTGGCCGTGCACGGTACTTGGCATGCAACTCTGTATAGCCCCGAATATATCTCCCGCATTTCAGCCTATATGTTTTTAGTCGCATCGGGCCCCGCGTTGGTTCTGGTTCTCACTGTAGCAATTGTCGGATTAGTTTTGGCTGGGGCAACATGGTACTGGAACGAAAAACTGATCCCATTATTTACCCCCTTACGGTATTTGACCGCAGCGGCTCTGATTGTTGCTTTTCTGTACAGTTGGTTTATACGTCCAACCGCGGGTGATGTGCTGGCGTACGATTTAAATGGCATCCCGGTAGAAGCTTGGAATCATGAAAACTTGATCAGGCTAGGCTGGTACTTTACTCCGTTTGGGGTTTTAGTTTCTCTGCTCGGTGTCGTTTTTCTCACCTTGAAAAAACGCTGGACTCACTGGTATTTATTACTCCCGGGTATCTTTTATTTGCTGTTTTATCTTTGGGACTTGCGATCAAACGGGGTTCAAATTTATGTGATGCGGCGCTACGTTCCGCTAGTTTTGCCTTTTATTATGATTGCGGCCGCTGTTTTTTGGCAACAACTTTCATCTATTAAGGCTCCATCCATTAAAAAGATTTACCCGGTACTGCTGCTGATTTGGGTGGGGTCATTGGCTTGGGGTACACGGGGATTTGCTTCACGCGTAGATTACCGTGGTATGCCGGCCCAAATTGAACAATTGGCGGCCGAAATCCCTTCAGACAGTATTGTGTTGCTTAATCAATCTGCGCCGGTTGGTGTTGGTGATTTTTTGGCCATGCCGCTTAGAATGATGTTCGGATTGAGGACTTTTGTCATCCACGAGCTTGATCCGGCCGGGGCAGATGAGATGGAGCAATTAATAAGAAGTTGGCAAAGTGAAGGAAATCAGGTCTACTGGGTCGATGTACCTCCGGGAAGCGGGTATTCAATTGTGTCTCAATTTGAACAATTAGGGCCCTATCCGGTAAGATTAGAGTCAGATGTACTTGAAGTGAGTTATTTACATAAACCTAGTCAAGTTATTCCAATTGTGTGGGAATTTGAATTAATCGAACTCAAATAAGTTTTGAGGGAAAAAGGCAGTTAAGTGATGGTGATTCCACGGCGGATCCTTTTAGTAGACGACCATTTTGTGGCACGTGGCGGCGTGCAAGCATTGTTAGAGCAGTCTGGGCATAAAATTGTAGCCACGGCATCTAATGGATTAGAGGCGCTTGAGAAGTTGGCCGAGCACCGAGTTGATTTAATTGTGGCTGATCTTGAGATGCCCAAAATGAATGGTCATGAGCTGATCAAAATTGTTACCAAAAAATTTCCTCGCGCTCGTCTTATTGTCCTATCGTCACACGATGAAAATGAGTCAGTAGCGGCAGCCTTACAAGATGGTGCAAAGGGGTATATTTTAAAGTCTGGTGCGGCCGAAGAATTGATCCAAGCGGTCGAAGCTGTTTCGCTAGGACATCGGTACTTAGGGAAACCTATGGGACGAAATGGTCTAGATTTTTACGACGATATCGATTTAAATACTCAAGGGTTAGATCAGCTTACCGCAAGAGAGCGACAGGTGATTCAGCTCGTGGCCGAAGGTCGTACGAGTGACGAGATCGGTCTGATTCTAGATATCAGTCGTCGAACGGTTGAAAAACACCGAAATAACGTGATGGGAAAAATGGGATTTAGAAATATTTCTGAATTGATCCGATTTGCGTTAAAAAACCGCTTAATCTCAGAAAATTAAAGCTGAAAAACGACGAAACTTGAATTTATCGGGTTTCATTATCACAAGGGCACGGATATAATCTAGAACCTTATTTGCAGAATATTTTGCCTATTGCCAAACTGTAATTTAGGTATTGCAAAGGTTCTAAAAAATCCAATATTCTTCTTTCTTCCATCTCTCTTTGAGGTTCTTTTTAGCTTATGGATAATCCCAGTAAAGGTACATACACGCTTCGCGTTCAAGAAGATTTTTCGCGAATGGCGAGTTTGTTTACTGAGCTTGACAAATTGGTTGTTGACCAGCGTAAAAACGCGCAACAAATCAATTCTGATATCTTGGAAGAGGCGACCCGAGATCTCAATCGGATCCTCTTGCCCGGCCGACGTATTCTCGACACACTTGAACGTCAAATAAAAGATCACGAGCAGGAGCGTATCCAACTTCGCGCCTTGCAAGATGTTGGCTCTGCCCTGAACTCATCTTTTAATTTGGTTGAGGTTTTGAACGTTGTAATGGACACAATGATCAAAATCACCGGCGCTGAGCGCGGTTTTTTGATGCTCATCGACGAAGAAGATGGGGACCTAGCTGTTCAAGCCGCACGCAACATTAATCAGCAATCAATCGAAGATTCTAGCGAAATATCTTCATCTCTAATCGATGAGGTGCTTGATAGCGGTACCCCTTTGCTGACCACAAATGCACAAAACGACCCCCGTTTTGCAAACCGGCAAAGTATTATCAGCTATAACTTACGCTCGATTTTGTGCGTTCCGCTAAACTTGAAAGACGATACGATCGGCGTTATTTATGTCGACAACCGAATCACGGCCGGAATTTTTCGAGAGGGGCATCGTGATTTGATGGCTGCTTTTGCCAATCAGGCTGCGGTTGCGATTGAAAACGCACGATTGTTCCGACAAATCCGTTTACAGCTTGCTGAAATTACCGAGATGAAAACCCTGATGGATGACGTTTTCGCATCAATGGGTAGCGGTGTAATCACAATCGACAATGCGGATCAGGTTTCACTTTACAATCCGGCCGCCGGCCGAATTTTAGGCGTCCCCGGTAGCCATGTAGAATCTCGTCCATACGTAGACGTTTTTAACGAAGTTGATCCCGGACTGGGTATCACCATCGAAGAATTAGTCTCCTTTGTAAAAAGCGAAGGGAAAGATCATGTGGTGGAGCTAGACGTGACGCCGCAAAATAGCGACAACGATCTAACCATCAGCCTTAATCTGTCTCCATTGCGAGATGTTCAACAAAAGACGTTGGGTGTCGCCATCGTTGTTGACGATATCTCTGAGAAAAAGCGGATGGAGAGTGTTAAAAAATATCTGCCGCCAAGTTTGGTTGATCGAGTACGAGACTTAGACTCTGCTCAACGACCTCAGCGACGCTCTATGACAGTTATGTTTGCAGATGTAACCGGCTATAGCACATTTAGCGAACGGCTAGAACCGGAACACTTGGTAGAAATCATCAATGAATATTTTACAGTTGCGGCCGAAGCGATCAACGATCAATTTGGCGTGATTGATAAATTTATGGGTGATGCGGTCATGGCGCTTTACAACACGCAGTTGAATCCTCAAGAGGACCACAGTGAACGGGCCGTACGAACGGCGCTTAATATGCAGGCAGCTTTAGACGAGTATTTGCTAAGCGTACCGGCCGATCGCCACCTTCACTTCTCAATCGGCATTCATACCGGCGAAGCGGTTGCCGGGAACGTTGGCAGTAGTTTCCGTAAAGACTTTACCGTGATTGGCGATGCGGTGAATTTGGCTAAGCGGCTAGAGGAAAACGCAAACTCAAAAGAGATTGTTATTAGCCACAGCGTTTACACAAGCGTAAAAGACTTGGTCAATGTAGTTGCCCGTCAACCGATGAAGGTTAAAGGGCGCGAGGCGCTAGAGCAGACCTACTTACTCACCGGTTTTAAATAAGCGAATCGGTTTTAATTTTCGACAATGATGGAGCCTGCAATATATCTGTCCCCAATTTGATTCCCCAACTCATCATGCATGGCGAGCCTGCGCTGACTAATCATCTCGTATAGTCCAACTTCTATTTGATATTGCCCCGGTGGCAAATCGGCCGGAATTTCTAACCGATACGGGTCAGAGAAGCGTTGGCCCGGCAACCACTTAGGAAACCAGAGGTGAGTGGGCGTTGCGCCGCCCAAAGGTGTGTAGTCTAAATTTGCATAGCTTTGATTTGATCCATCGATGAGATGCACAAAAATCGTGTAGCTTTCTTCGGCCGAGTCTAACGCCTGCCAACGGGGGGTAATCACAACAACTTGACCCGCTTTTGCGTTAATCGGTTTCTCCCAAGGGGCTTGCCGCACTTGAATCCCAGATCGGGCAGTCATCGAAGTGAGGCCGACACGCTGCCTGAAATTTGCCAGCAAACTTGAACTGTTGGGTTCATAGCCACTATTTGGACCAATCGCCAAATCACCTAACTTAACACCTTTACTCGTTTTCCCTGAATCGCTCAAGTTGATAAATTCTAAACTTACCTCGTAATCACCAGGTTCAAAATGATGGGGCAGTGCAAAATCATATTGCTCTACAACAACTTCGTTCGGTTGCCATTGGGGCGTTGTTAAGTGAGAGTCGGTTGTGTAGGGAAGATGCAATTCGGTATTTGAATCAGTGATACGGACGGCCGGGACAAAAAAGTCTGGCGTCTGATCATCGAGTTGCATGGCTAATATCAGGCGAACGTAGTCACCGCTTTCTGCGCTTTGCTGCAGCTCGTACCCAACCAGCTTGGGCCACCCCGGCTCTGGGGCAAACTCAACCGACTGCAATTCTGTTGGGACAGTTTGGTCTCCCGGCTCAACAACTTGGTAGAACGGCCCCCTCGGCCGTAAACGAAATCCGGCCGCTACAATTTCCCGCTTGTACCCATTGAGATAAACGGGGCCACCGGGCAAGTAATTAAACACACTTGGGAGCCATGGGTCCGCTACAGATACAAATGTAGGGCGCACATCTTCTTCATTTGGCCAGCGCTCGTCTATATATTTTGTGTACCATAGCGGCGTCATAAACTCCCAATTGTTTAAAAAGACAACCCCCTCACCTTCCCCTTCAAAATATTCAAACGTATGGGCTACATGGTCATCCCCTTCAGAGAAATGGCGCAACGAAATGTAAGGCGCTG
>JAHDEN010000051.1 GCA_020628815.1 Chloroflexota bacterium
GTTGAACGCAACAGCCACACCGACGGCATAGACCCCTACTCGGACCAACCATATGATTGACCACAGAATTTGCTTTGTGGGGGACTCGATGACACACGGGACTTGCGATCCCGAATATTTAGGATGGCCGGGCCAAGTGTCAAAAGTGGCACGCGCGGCCGGATACAACCTGACCATGTACAACTTGGGCATTCGGGCCGACACCAGCCGAGACATTTTGGCTCGCTGGGAAGCGGAAGTTGGCGCCCGGTTTAAAGCCGGTGATGCTCATTACGCCGTTTTTTGCATGGGGGCGAATGATGCCACACTTGAAAACAGCCGATTGCGGGTTGAACCGGAAGAGTCTGTGGCGAATTTTGCGCAGATCGTAACCGCATCCAAAGAAAAATATATGACGCTAGCCATTGGCCCTGTGCCGGTCGGCGACCCAGAGCTGGATGACCGGATAGATGCGCTATGTGACCGTCTCAAAGCCAAAGCGGCCGAGATCAATGTGGCGTATCTGCCGGTGTCACGCGAGTTGCGCCACAATCAAACTTGGCTCAACAGCGTGGCTGAGCAAGATGGCTGTCATCCGGGTTCGGCCGGTTACGGGGTCATCGCTGGCATGGTAATGGCTTGGGACAAGTGGTGGTTTAGGTAATAGTTAGAGGTGAGATACGCCCGATTAACCTTGCATATTGAACAGATTTACAGGTGGATCTCGCCCGATAGCGTGGAAATATTGCCGGAATGGGTGAGTTACCCTCATTTGATTCCAAATGAAAATACATGCTCGAGACGGGTATCTCACCCCTACAGTCGATTTAAAATTTTATGTCTGATTTACTGACACACGAAGAATACAAAACAATCGCAGCCGATCTGATATTATCGGCTGCAAATTTTATAGATGGCTCATTTCGGGCTGCCAAATCAGGCAAAACGATGCCAACGGTGAACCCAGCAACGGGAGAAGCACTGGCTCAGATTCCAGCAAGTGGACCGGAAGACGTTGACCTTGCGGTTGAGAAAGCCCGCCAGGCGTTTGAAGACGGCCGGTGGGCGAAGCTGCATCCGGCCGAGCGCAAAGAAGTGCTGATTCGCTTCTGCAAGCTGATCAAACGGAATCGGCGAGAGCTGGCTGTGATGGAAAGCCTCGACAGCGGTAAACCGATTGCAGACTGCGAAACGATCGACATTCCAGAAACCATCCACACAATAAAGTGGCATGCGGAGCTGATTGACAAAATTTATGATCAAACGGCCCCTGTGGGGGATGATGCGCTGGCAATCATTGTGCGTGAGCCGGTGGGTGTTGTGGGTGCGGTTTTGCCGTGGAATTTCCCGATGCTGATGGTCGCTTGGAAGATTGGTCCTGCGCTGGCGGCCGGGAACTCTGTAGTGCTGAAACCGGCCGAACAAACGTCGCTAACGGCTTTGCGCATGGCAGAACTAGCCCATGAGGCGGGCGTTCCGGCCGGGGTGTTTAACGTGGTGTGTGGGATGGGACCTGACGTGGGTGAGCCTTTGGGCAAACACATGGACGTTGACATGGTGAGTTTCACCGGCTCAACTGAGACCGGGCGCAGGTTTTTGCGCTATGCGGCCGACAGCAACCTGAAAAACGTGGTGCTGGAGTGCGGTGGCAAAAATCCGTTTGTTGTCTTTGATGATGCGGAAGATTTAGACCTGATCGCAGGCCATCTGGTCAACGGTGCGTTTTGGAACATGGGTGAAAACTGCTCGGCCAGTAGCCGTCTCATCGTACATGAACGTGTCAAAGATGCGCTGCTCGAACGAGTCAAAGCGCACGCCAAAGAGTGGCGCACGGGTGATCCGTTGAATCCTGTTAATAATCTGGGCGCGTTGGTTGATACAGACCATTTCAAAAAGGTCAGCTCTTATCTGAAAAAAGGTAAAAAGACGGCCAACGTCATCATGGGTGGCGAAACTGAGGATGGCAAATATGTGCTCCCTACAATTTTTGATGAAGCCAAGGCTGACTCTGAGATTGTGAAAGAGGAAATTTTCGGGCCGGTTTTGTCTGTGCTCACGGTAGCTAGCAACGATGAAGCGATACGCTTGGCTAATGAGACTCCGTATGGTTTAGCGGCATCGGTATTTTCAGCTAACGCCAAACGGGCGATACGTGCGGCACGAGATATTCGGGCTGGGACGGTAACGGTCAACAGCTATGGTGAAGGTGATATATCCACCCCGTTTGGTGGGTTTAAGCAGTCAGGCTTTGGCGGCCGGGATAATTCGATCCATGCCCATGACCAGTTTACGGAGCTGAAAACGATCTGGATTGACCTAAGTGATCGGCCGGATGAGTCGGTTGGTTAGACGGTAAAATAATAGACAGGAGGAAACCAAATGGCTAGACGTAAACAATCTAAGGGAAGCTGTGAGTTTTGCGGTAAAGAAATGACCCGAGGTGGTTTAACAAAGCACTTTAAAAGTTGTACTAAAAGAAAGGCCTCTATCGAGGGCGGGTCAGGTGCGGCTCATGATAATGTTTATCATCTCATCGTAAGTGATCCATACTGGCCTGATATGTGGCTTCATCTGGAGTTAGGGGATAGTTGGTCGCTTGAGGATTTAGACGATTACCTGCGTACAATTTGGCTTGAATGTTGTGGTCATTTAAGTCGGTTTGAGATTGATGGCCTAAGCTATGAGCCAAGTACCTCTGTGGAGGTTTCGAAAGGGTGGTACGAAGTTGAATCAATGGATATTAACATAGGGCAGGTTTTAGAAGTTGGGCAAAAAATAAATTACGCATATGACTTTGGATCAACAACCCATCTACAAATCACAGTTGCTGATGTGAGACAAGGAAAAACCATAACCCATTTACCTGTTTTCTTGATGGCGCGTAATCAAATTCCTAAATTTGAGTGCCAAGAATGTAAAGAACAAGCTGATTTTATCTGCCACGCATGTATGTATGATGAAGAGAAAAGCGGTTTATTGTGCAAGAAACATAAACACAAACGTAATCATCAGCATGTTTATGATTACGGAGATTTATTAACCGTTGTTAACTCACCTCGCATGGGGGAGTGTGGCTATTCTGGTCCGGCCGATCCCCCATATTAATTCTCATGAAACATATCCTCATCGTCTTTTCCCACTCTGAGTTTGCGAACTCCCGCATCAACAAAGCGATGCTGGCCGCCATCCAAGACCTTGACGGCGTGACAATTCACATCCTTGAAGAGAGCGGCCCCAACTACAAGTTTGACCTTGAAAAAGAGCAGGCTTTAATGGAAGCGCATGATGTGATCGTCCTACAATTCCCGATGTACTGGTACGGTTGCCCGGCCCTAATGAAGCTGTGGATCGATGAGGTGTTGCAGTATGGTTGGGCGTTTGGCAGTAAGGGGAACGCGCTCAAAGGGAAAACGCTGGTGTGTGCCTCTAGCCAAGGTGGCTCGGCCGAAGATTTTACGGCCGACGGCGACTATGAATACACAGTTGATGAGTTTTATCGGCCGTTTGAGATTACGGCTAAATTTTGCAAGATGGCGTATGGCAAGCCGTTTTTGATTTATGACACGAGTCATATTTCTGATGAGGAATTAGAGAAATATGCGGCCGACTATCGCGGCTGGTTACAAAACTTATAGCTTCAGATCTCGATAGTTTTCAAGACTATCGAGGTCTTTCTAGAACCGATTTGAATCTACTA
Organism: Chloroflexota bacterium; assembly: GCA_020628815.1. GTDB lineage: Bacteria > Chloroflexota > Anaerolineae > Promineifilales > Promineifilaceae > WTJY01. The sequence goes on from JAHDEN010000051.1 coordinate 3,677, forward strand.
AAAGCACCCAAACTCACCCCCGGCGACTTGATCGGCCTTGTGGCCCCATCACTGCCGGTTTTTGACTACGACCAAGAGCCAAAAGAACAGGCTACAAAAGTGATTGAGGAGCTAGGCTTTCGATTACTCGAAGGGAAAACGACCAAGCTAAAACACCGCTGGTCGGCCGGAACGCCTGACCAAATCGCGGCCGACATCAACGGCATGTTCGCCAATCCTGATGTTAAAGCGATCATCGGTCACACCGGCGGCTTTTCGTCGATGGGGGTTATCGACAAGCTCGATTACGAGCTGATCGGGGCCAATCCCAAGCCGTTTATCGGGCTGTCAGACATCACCGTTTACCAGTGGGCCATGTTTGCCAAAACAGGGCTGGTGGGCTTCCAGGGCAACGATTTTACGTATGGGTTTGGCCAGCAGTGGGCGAACGAACCGGCCGAGAATCAACCCATCCTAAAAGATTTTTACAGCCGTTTGCTGACCCAGGCTGAGCCGCTAGGAACATTGCCATTTGGGGATGAGATTGAAGTTTGGCGCGAAGGCTCGGCCGAGGGGATGTTGATCGGCGGCAACCTCAAACGCTTTATGTTGTTGGCCGGAACCGACTATTTTCCAGCGCTTGATTTATTTGATGGTGCGATTCTATTTTGGGAAGACATTGGTGAAACTTACTACGATGTGACCATCTACTTTGAGAAGTTGCGTTCGATGGGGATTTTAGACCGAATTGGCGGACTTGTAACTTGCCGGCCGGTGTGGATGAACACTTATTTTGACCATGTTGAACACCCAACTTTGCAAGAAATGATCATGGAACTTGTAGCAGAATATGATTTCCCGGTCTTAAACAATTTCAAGCTGGGGCATCACACTTCCTCTCTGGTATTGCCTATCGGATGCCGCGCCAAAATCAGCTCAACAGGGCCAGAGGTGGCGGTTTTAGAGTCGGCCGTTTGTTAGAATTCAATTAACACACCCGATTCAAACACGGGTTTCAGGCGTATTACACACACGAAGAGACGCAATCTAGTGAGTGAGAAAATAATATGTCCGAAATAATAATTGGATCATATCGGGGTAAAGGCACGGCCAATCAAATAACCGATCAGGTTAAAACCTACAATCATGTTCGGCCGAATGGAGATCATCTTGCCATTGCAGTTGTGGCAGACGGGGGGCAAGCGGGGAAAAGTGGTGGCTATGCAGCAAATGTAGCGGTTGATGCAGCGTTTCGTTATTTGATCCAAGGGAACGAAACTGACATAAGTGATCTAACAGTCAATGCGATAGAGTTTGCCCAAAAGACGGTGCAGCCTGTGCTAACCGACTCCAATCTCGCTGGTTGCTCATTGGCAATTGCGGTTATTCACCAAAACAAACACCGAAAAAGACTATTTATTGCGCACGTTGGCAACGCGGGCATCTATCTCGTGCGTGATCACAAGCTGATTCAACTCAATTTAGAGCACACTTTTAAACACATCGCCCCGATAAATGGCAAAATGGATGTGGAAACGGCCGCCTGCAATCCACATGCCAACGAGTTACAACGCTCCTTGGGCAACCCTGAAACGTTCATGGTCGATATCGGATTCCATGTCGAATCTGACATTTCAAAAAACGGATATCAAATTGCCCAAGTCCGGGGAATGCGCGGCCTCCCCATCAAAGAAAAAGATTCGATCTTGCTATGCACCGATGGCCTTTTTTATGACACCGACGCGGATCGGTCACAATTGCTGCGCGGTGATGAGGTAACTCAGGTTTTAGGAACGCAGGAGGGTGAAAAAGCGGCGCGGGTGCTGGTATCGTTCGCGCTCGGCCGGAATGCGCAAGACAACGTAACAGCAGCCGTTTTGCAAACCGAAGATCCCAGACGCAAAGTTATTTCAACTCCGCTCCGGTCACGCAGTCGAGGGCAATCGGCTTTCTTTTACGGAGCCATAGCCTCTATCTTATTGCTCTGCTTAGTTGCAGGCTTGATCGTGTTTGACGGCCGGGACGAAGCGTTAGCCGCAAGCACCCCCTCAACAGAGTTAGTGGAGGCGATCACGACGGATTTGGACCGACAGGTCAACGCCTTAAAAACAAACAGCGTTGTTTCAACAGCAACCGAGGTTATCCCCCCCACACTGGTTCCAACTGTCACCAACGAGCCAACGGCGCAACCAGCTGCAACCGAAGAGCCAACGGTGACCCCATTGCCAACCGCTACACTCCGGCCGACGTTGGTCCCTGTCCCCATCGGCATCCAAAAATATGCCAACGAAGAAGAGATGCGCATGCTGACAGAAGACGAATGGATTTTTGCTCGTGAGGATTTAGAACTCCACATCGACACATTACCCTTAGGTGCGACAGATGCCAGCTTATACCTAGAAGAAGGGAGCGAAATCGAAATTGATCAGGTAAATCGGGCGATTATGTTTCGTCTATTCGATTTGTCAGACGTGCTAATTGAAACGGGAGACTATCCTGACGGTGCGCAAATCGAAGCACGTACCAGCAGCGATGATGTGTTGTTTTCAGTGGATGGATCCTGTATGGCGGTCGCATTTAATCAAGCGGCATCACAGTTACAGGCAACCTGCTTTGAAGGGAATTGCATGTACAAAATCGGCCGTCACAGCTCTGTCACAATTCCAACCGGCAGCCGTGTGAGCCTCAATCCGGCCGATGTAGAGGCAGAACCGATTTTTGAACCGATCTCGCTCCAAATGGCGGCAACATATCGTGACTTCCTCAGCCAGTTTGCAGGTGGTCCTGACGACATTCAGGCCTGTCTCACCCCTTATCTGGCGCCACCGGCCACAAGCACCCCGTGGCCAACTGCCACATCGTTGCCAACCGCAACAGTTGTGCCGGTACAGGTGAATCAACCCAGCAACCCCAATCCACCCGATTCTGATTCCCCTGTAACTGATCCAGAACAACCCCCAACGGTAGAGCCCACACCAACACCGGGTGAATTCGGGATTGCACTAGAGGTTACGATTGAAATTTTCCCACCAACACCGAGCCACCCGACACCAACCCCAGGCCATGGCCCCACGGCTACGCCCGATCCGGCCCACCCAACGCCGCCACCGGCTCATGGACCAACGGCTACGCCTGATCCAGCTCACCCAACGCCGCCACCGGCGCACGGACCAACCGCTACGCCTGACCCGGCCCACCCCACACCACCTCCGGTTCATGGACCCACCGCGACGCCTGATCCAGCCCATCCAACGCCGCCACCGGCTCACGATCCCACGGCTACACCCGATCACGGGCAACCCACAGCCACGCCGTATCATGAACCGACTGAGCCCCCGGTACACCCAACACCAACGCCCAACGGTGAAGCGGATGTGGCCCCCACAGTAGTGGCATTTCCACCAACATCTACCCCAACTCCTCCCTAATTTTTGGTCTGATTAAACGCGTGCAGTTAGAGAAGGTTTAGCGGAAAATACCTCATCACTTTTTTTGAGGTTTTCCCATGTCCCAAACGATCAAAGTCAGCAACACTCGCCACGGCAATCCCGGCCGCACCGGCTGGAACGCCATTTTGCCAGAGCCTGAGCCAGCCAATGTTTTAGAGCAAAACGTACAAGCGGATTGGTTGGTCATCGGCGGTGGGTTTGCCGGTCTGGCGGCCGCTCGGCGGCTGAGCCAACTTCGGCCGGATGACAAAACCGTTCTACTCGAAGCGATCCGCATCGGGGACAATGCGGCCGGGCGCAGTTCCGGGTTTATGATCGACCTGCCCCACGACATCAGCTCCGACAGCTACACGGGGAACTATGAAAGTGACAAAAAGCAGACGGTCATGAATCGCACCGCAATTGAATTTGCGCGACAGGCGGCCGATGAGTTTGATTTTAACCAAGAAACCTTTGATCCACGCGGCAAAATTTACTCAAGCGCAACCCCATCTGGTGACAAACACAATAAAGAATATGAAACCTATTTGGATGGATTGGGTGAGCCGTATGAAACGCTTGACGCAGATGATCTGCGCCGCATTTCAGGAACTAGTTACTACACGTCGGGGCTATTTACACCTGGCGGAGCGATGATCCAACCGGCCCTGTTTGTGCGCAGTTTGGCCCAAGGGCTCCACGTCAGCGGGGCGGCCGACGTCTATGAAAACTCCCCCGTGGTTGAACTCAAAAAGGATGGCTCCGCTTGGGTGGCCAAAACGCAAAAGGGGAGTGTGACCGCTCCCAAAGTGATTCTGGCGGTCAACGGCCACATCCAGAGCTTTGGCTTTTTTAAACGGCGGCTGATGCACGTCTTTTTATACGCCAGTATGACCCGAGCGCTAAACCCAGACGAAGTGAAAAAACTGGGTGGTGACGCCACGTGGGACTTTGTTCCGGCCGATCCGCTGGGATCAACCGTGCGGCGCATTTCTGGCGTTGGCGGCGACAGAATTTTGGTGCGCAATCGGTTCCACTATTCGCCAAATCTCGAGGCCAGCGACCGAGATGTGGCATGGGCGGCCAAAGATCACGACAAGTCGTTTGAGGCTCGGTTCCCAATGCTCAAAGGGGTTGAGATGGAATATCGCTGGGGCGGCCGTTTGTGCCTTAGCTGGCACGGGATGCCTGCCTTTGGTGAGGTAGAGGACGGTATTTATTCCGCCTGTTGTCAAAATGGATTGGGAGCATCGAAGGGGTTGCTTTCGGGCATCTTGGCGGCTGAACAAGCGACCGGAACTCAGAACGCTTATGTGGATGAGTATCTGGCGATGGACCGGCCGACTCGCCTGCCGCCGGAGCCGTTTTCCACGATTGGGGCTACAATTTACTTAAACTGGAAAGAGCGTATGGCTGGCCAGGAAAAATAGGATTTTTATGACCAACAAAATTTTGCTTTATGCAGGGACTTACACCCACTTACTCCCACACCTTGTTAGCGCCAACGGCAAAGGTGTCTACGTTTACGAGCTGGACCTCGAAAGCGGTAGGCTAACGGCCCAAAGCAAGGTTGGCAGGCTGGAGAATCCATCGTTTGTGACTGTCAGCCCCAATGGGGAAACGCTTTATGTCGCGAGCGAAATCGACCAATCTCAGCCAAGTGGACTGACGGTATATGCCATCGCCCCAGAAGATGGCTCTTTGAGCTTGATTAACAGTGTTGAAGCAAAAGGTTCATCTCCCTGCTACATTTCGGTAGACGGCACCGGCCGCTTCGCCCTCATCTCCAACTACAGCAGCGGCACCGTCTGCATGTTCCCCATCCGGCCGGACGGCGGCCTGGAGCCCGCCAGCGACATGGTTCAGCACAGCGGCACCGGACCCAATGCGGACCGACAAGAAGGGCCACACGCCCACTGCATCGTGATCGACCCAAACAACCGGTACGCCTTTGCGGCCGACCTTGGTGCCGACAAAATCTTTGGCTACAGACTCGATTTACGGGATGGCAAGCTCATCCCCAACGGTGACCTCGACTTAGCCCCCGGCTCTGGACCCCGTCACATTGTCTTTCATCCCAACGGCCGCTTGACGTTTGTGATTCAAGAACTCAGCTCAGAAATCACCGCGTTAGCCTATGACTCAGAAAACGGTCAATTTGAAATCATCGAGCGCGTTTCAACGCTCCCGGCCGACTTTGCGGGCGAGAGCCACTGTGCCGATATTCATGTGTCCCCTGACGGCCGCTTTTTGTATGGCTCCAATCGGGGGCACGACTCGATAGTGATTTACCGGGTTGATCAAACCAGCGGCCGGTTGACCCTCATTGGATTCGAGTCAACACAAGGGAGTGTGCCGCGCAATTTCGCCATCGATCCCACCGGCACTTTTTTGCTGGCCGCCAATCAAGATAGCGACACGGTTGTCACCTTCCGCATCGATCAACAAACGGGAGAACTGCAAGATATCGGCCAGATCGCCAAAGTTCCAACTCCGGTTTGTCTCAAGTTTGGGCGAGTTTAGTCGGTTATCAAAGCCCCATCTTTGGCAACAATGCGGCCCCGTTTTATCACGTAACTACGCGGCCGCAGCTCAACAACCGCCTGTGTCGTTGCTTCACCCGGCACAATCACAAAGTCGGCCGCTTTGCCCACTTCCAGCCCGTACGAGTCGTCCTTCATGACGGCCGCGCCTCCGTAAGTCGCTACTTTGAGCAACATCTCCACATCTTCATCCCGCCGAAAACCGCTCCGGTACCCCATCAGTTTGATGCGTTCCAACATGTCAACATAGTTATACGGCCCCCACGTATCCCGCACCCCATCAGTGCCAGTACATAGCCGCACCCCGGCATCGTTTAATTTTTTAAGCGGTGGAAAATCCCCCTTGCCCGAGCCAAGCGACATAATCGTAATATCGTTCTCTAAAATCTGATCAATTAGCCGATTAAGATACCCATCATCGACCATGCCCAAACAGAAAACGTGGCTGATTGTGACCAACCCCTGCATGCCCAATGCCTGCGTTCTTTCAGTAATGAGTTCCACAGAAAACGCCCCTAGCATCCCCGGCTCATGCAGGTGGATGTCAACTTCAACCCCATATTTTTGAGCCAAATCAAAAACGATGTTGATATGCTGAGTCGGGTCCCGATCAACCGTTGATGGGTCAAGTCCCCCCATCGCGTCAGCCCCCATTTTTAATGCTTCTTCCAGTAGCTCAACTGTGCCGGGGTTAATTAACATCCCCCGCTGTGGAAACGCCACGGTTTGCATCGTTAAGCGATCTTTGAACTCTTCTTTGGTTCCCAGCACCCCTTCAAATCCGGTTAATCCGATCTCTGGGTCAATATCTACATGGGTGCGAATGTGCGTTGTTCCGGCCGCGATTGATGCCTCAACATCTAGCTTAGATTGGGTCCGTGTAGACAACCCTTCTTCCAACTGGATTTTGCGCTCGTAATCAACCAAATCCCGAATGGTGGCCCCCTGCAGTTCATTCCGGTGCCACGGTTGGCCGATCAAGTTTTTATCGATGTGGGCATGGGCGTTGACCAATCCCGGCAGCAAGAGCTGATTGTTGCCGTCTATAACGGTGTCAGCCTGATTTTGAGTCGAACCGGCCGGAGTAATTTGAGCAATCAACCCATCTAAAACCAATAGATCAACCGCCTCTTTGCCCAAAGGATGAACGTTTTTAACGAGAAGTGTTTTTGACATACCGATTAGAGTAACCGAATGGCTGTTTTTTTCAACTACCGAGAATTTGACATTGTGCATTCAGACAACAAAGCTATTATTCCTGCTCAAAAACTTGCAGAAAAAAGGAGAATGCCCGATGAAATTTTATGATCTAAATGTGCCTACCGAAGAAAGCCCGAGCGAACCGCTCCCCCTAAAAGTTGTTCACCAAGAGCATAAAGACAGCGCCCAATTAATGGTCTCTTTTTTCGATGCCAGCGTTGATGATCTGCCTGAAGGCAACGGCTGGGCCAACGACACGCTGACCCTCATCACACATGCAGGCACACACGTCGATGCCCCGTGGCACTATTACCCGACCTGCGGCGGCAAAAAGGCGCGCACCATCGACGAAATGCCGCTCGAATGGTTTTATGGGGATGGGGTTGTGCTTGATATGCGGCATAAAGAAAAAGGGGGCTTGATCTCTGTTGAAGATTTGCAGCAGGCGCTGGAAAAAATCAGCTACACGCTAAAGCCGTTTGACATTGTGCTGATCTGGACAGACACCGACAAGCTGTGGGGGCAGGCTGAGTATTTCAACTCAGGCGCAGGTGTCAGCGCGGCCGGGACCCGCTGGCTTATCGAGCAAGGCATCCGCGTGATGGGAATTGACACATGGGGATGGGATCAGCCGTTCTGGGCGCAAAAAGAGCGCTTTAAAGAGACGGGTGATCCCGATGTGATTTGGGAGGCCCACCGGGTCGGCCGTGATTTGGAATATTGCCAAATCGAGAAGCTGGCCAATCTCGATCAGCTACCCCGGCCGACCGGCTTCAAAGTCTCCTGCTTTCCGGTCAAAATCACCGGCGGCAGCGGTGGCTGGACCCGGGTCGTCGCCATGGTTGATGAATAATCTAGGGCGAAAAGCCTGTGGCAAAACCGGCTTTTGATGCCTCCCGAAAGGCTAACTTTCGGGGGCGATTTCTACATAAAAGCGCAGAGCGTTGTCAACTTGTTTAAAGCCGTTTTTCTTCGAAAGAGAAATCGCCTTTTCGTTAAGACTGACATGATCAACCAGCAGTGTTCTAGCCCCATGTTGATGCAGGGTGTGAATGGCGGCCGATTCTAGCGCTTTCCCTAAGCCCAATCCCTGAAACTCTGGATGAATGCCGATCGGTTCGAGTTGCCCCACCCCATCTAGCAACCAGCCGATGCAAAAGCCGACGACACGTTTGGCCGCATCCACTACAACCAGATCAAGCTCCGGCCGATATTCTGGATGTTCGAGCGTGCGGCTGCGCCATGCCTCAGTCATCACTTCTGAGTTAAATGCAGCTCGATGGGCAGCCACATAACCGGCCACTTCAGCTTGGCCCGCCAACGGCCGGATCGTGTATCCGTTTGGGAGGGTAGCTTGCCCTGAGCTTATCGAAAAGGATGGGAGTGTGTCGGCCGAAAGGCTTTGCGCAAAACGGAGCGTGCTCCATTCAAATTGCTTAAAGCCAACATCAAGCAGCGTGCGGGTCAGGGCAGATGCGTGTGGATCCCCTTTAAAAATCTCTACAGACCCCCAAAAGCTGTCGCCGCTCCGGTTACTGTATGCCTGCATCTGAGCCACACCCCACTCGACTATCTCTTTCTCCAGCGGGCTGGATCGGGTGATGGGCGGAATCATAATATCAAGATTCCACCAAGCGGTTTGAAAACAAGCCCAGCCCAAAAGCTGATCGTCATCCTCCCATATCGCGAACTCACAGCCGTCTTCAATCCAAATTGAGGTCAGCCGATAAGGCATGTCTATATCATGGATGTGGCCATAGGTTTTAATTGAATGTCGCAGTTGCTGTAGGCGTTGCAGGTCTAATTTTGTATAGGATTTTAGGTTCGTCATAATAAATCGTTCTGTTCTTAATCATTAATTAGTAGGACTTTCGCTTGCAAGGAGTGCTGAGCTTGTCGAAGTACGTTCTCACAGGTTCGAAAAGCCGATGGCGCGAAAGCTCTAATTAAGCAAATAAAACAAATCGGGCGTGTTACCCGATACGTTAGGCAGGCTGTTGCGTGATAAGGGTTGAACGATCTATATCATGATTCTCACCTGAGAAAGCCAAGTCTATGTCGGCCGACAGGTATTCTAATTTGATCTCGGTATGCAGGCAAAAAAAAAGAGCCACTAGAACAGTTTTGTTCCGGCAGCTCTTTAGTTTCTGTTTAACCAATTCAATTTGATTGAATCAAAGGGTCAACAAAAGGAGAAAGAAATTACTTGCGGGCAAATAGATTTTTTACTGAAGTCACAATCCCTTTGTTGGTTGCTTTAGGAGCGGTTTTTACATAAATCGCTTTTTGGCCTTCAGTCAGTAAATCACGACGCACGGTTCCTGATAAATAATCAAAAGTAAAGTTTTTGTTTTGCATGACTTTTACCTCCAGTCATTGGTGTTTTAAATCAACTAAATCTGTTAAATCATCAGTTGATGTTTAATTCGTTTGATGAATATATTAAACTCCATTTGATTTCCGGTTTGGTACCACTATCGGGTACGCCAAGGGGTACACAATGGGTACAATAGGGGTCATGGATGAACTTCCGGTTTCTTTTGGCGAGTGGGTACAAAACCGCCGCAACGATTTAGATCTAACACGTAACGAGCTGGCCCTTAAGGTGGGGTGCTCCCCTGTCACGATCAAAAAGATCGAGCGGGATGAGCGCAAGCCATCCAGACAAATAGCCGAACTGCTGGCAATCCATTTGCAACTGGGGCCTGATCTATATGATGTGTTTGTGAAACGTGCACGGGGTCAATTTGTAGAGGTAGAACAGCCACCGGCCGAAAGTCACTCGAAGCCCGCACCCGCAGACATCGTCAAAACCAATCTACCGGAGCTAACAGGCCCACTAATCGGCCGGCAAGATGAGCTAGCCCGCCTGACCGACCGGTTTAATGAGCCAGCTAAACAGCTTGTAACTTTGGTTGGCACCGGCGGTATCGGAAAATCTCGATTAGCCCTCCAAGCAGCGCACGACCTTGTGGGCGACATGCTAGGCGGTGTCTTTTGGATCGATTTCACTTCTCACGATTCATCTAGCTACATCGTGCCAGCTATCGCCAAAGCGTTAGACCTGCGCATCAACAAAGAGTCTAGGTTGCCAGAAAAGCAGTTAATGGACTGGCTAAAACCGAAACAGGCTCTGCTCGTTTTTGACAATTTTGACGACATGATCGATGAGGCACCTTTTTTGGCCGATCTATTAGATCAATCAGTCACCTTAAAAATCCTTGTTACCTCTCGCGAGCGGCTAAATTTGCAGCAAGAGCAGGTTTTTCCACTTGAAGGATTAGAGTTCCCACGCTCGGCCGAAGATTTCAGGGATGGAGATTATCCGGCCGTTGCGTTTTTCGTAGAAGCTGCACGCAAAATCAACCCGACGTTTTCCCTGACCGTAGACAACATAGACGGTGTGATTGCGATTTGCCGCCTCGTCTCTGGCATGCCGCTAAGCTTGGAGCTAGCAGCCGCATGGATCGACATGCTTTCTCCGGCCGAGATCGCCAAAGAGATCAAAAACAGCCTCGATTTCTTAGAAACCAACCTGCGCAACGTACCAGAACGCCACAAAAGTATCCGTGCCATTTTTGATGCATCTTGGGACAAATTAAGCCCCAGCGAGAAAAAGATTTTCGGCAGGCTAACTATTTTTCATGGCGGATTTAGTCGCCGGGCCGCTCGCTCGGTTGCAGGGGCATCGCTACCCGTTATGGCCAGATTGGTTGATCGCTCGCTCATTCGGTACGATGCCACCAAAGAAAGTTATCGGCTAAACGGGTTGCTGCGCCAATATGGGGCCGATCAGCTTGAAAAACAAGAATCGGCCGAGTCGCTGGCTGATCTGCATGAGAGACACAGCGTTTATTATTTAGAAGCGCTTTCAGAGCGAAATACAAAAATCAAAGGAGATGGGCAACAAACCGCTATCTCTGAAATCGGCCGTGATTTAAACAATGTGCGTAAAGCTTGGCGCTGGGCGATACAGCATCAAAAAAGCGATCTAATCCAAATTGGCATGGAGCCTTTTGCCAACTTCCTAGAATTTAAAGGGCGGTATACCGAAGGTGAAACGATCTTTTTAGATTTGTTGGACCCGTTAAAGAATCTGCCAGATCAAAAAGTGGGGCAGACGCTCTATTTAAACGCAATCACATGGCTTAGTGTGTTTGAATTCGCCTTGAACAAAGTTGACCGAGGCGAACGATCTTTAAATGCAGCCAACCGCATCGTTGAAGAAATGGTGGCGCAAGATAAAAAAGTAGATCGCCAAAGAGCATTTGTTTTGGCCCAACTGGGTAACTTAGAAATGACTCGGGACCCGGAAAAAGCCCGTTCGTTTTATTTGCAGGCGCTTGAACTGCACGAGCGCTTAAAAATGGGATGGGAACAGGCATCTACGATGATGGCGCTAGGCTCGGCCGAACGGATTCTGGGTAATTTTGAGCAGGCGTCTCACTGGTTTTCTAAAAGCTTAGAAATCAGGCAGCAAATCGGGGACCAGATCGGTGCGGCCGGAACCCTAGCCACAATGAGCGAGCTGTGCCGGAATCGGGGTCAATTTTATGAGGCGATTTTGCAGGCTCAAAACGGGGTCGATTTAGCTCGCCAAATCAAAAACGACAATGTGCTCGCCATCGCCCTGTCAGAGCTGGCCATGGCACTTTATTATGACGGGCAGTTTCCCAAACAGCATCAAGCCTTGGTCGAAACGATGATGCTAAATGAACGGCTGAATCATGGTCACAAGTTGGCTCAAACTTATTTTAGATTGTCTATGGCCAACTGCGCATTAGGGCAGTTTGACGATGCCCAGCTAAATACGCAAAAAGGGCTCAATTTGGCCCGCCAAATGGACAATCAAGCACAAATTGCGCTGCTATTTTTTGCTCAGGCGATTATCGCCCAATCGGTTGGCTCATTTGATTCAAGCAAGCAGCTTTTACAAAATGGATTGGCCGCTTTCCCCCCAACGACGCCGCCAACAGACAAAAACGCGACTCAAATCCTAATCGCTTTAGCCGAATATCGAATTGGGAACCCAACCCCGGCCAAACGGTATTTGGCCCAAACCCTACAAATCGCGTTCGATAATCAGGACACGCTGTCGTTAATTCTGAACTACAGTGTGACCGCTTTGATTTTAGCCGATCAGCAAGAGACGGAGCGGGCTGTCATTTTATGGGAGATGGTTCAAAGACTGAGTCCCCGATTGCAACATGCTGTCTGGCTCAGACGCTTGTACGGAGACCGTTTAAGCAAGCTGTGTGAGACGCTTTCGGCCGAGCAACGAGCTGATATTGAGGGACATTTGCTATCTAACAGCCTGTGGGATGAGGCGGATACGCTACTAAAGTTTATGCATAAGGCGCAGTGGGGCAGCAGCAGAAATTCAAAAAGCTAATTGCATGTGGTCAACAGGGCAAAATTCTGCCGTAGATTCCTCTAAATTAACTGATGTTACGCCCTAGAGACCAGTCAGGTTTCCGTTTCTCTCTGGTTTCTGGAGCAGTGATTGGCAAAAACCTGACTGGTCTTTTTCGGGAAAGCGCGTAACGTGAGTAAATTAAAACAATCGCCTATTAGCCACACAGTAACCCATCTATTTACCCAGTGCTTTTCCTGTTCAAATCTTTTTAAATTATAGTATCAAACGTTGTTCTGTTCTTCTTCAGAGATCGAAAAAGAGGAAGGAGAAACACTTATGAACGATAAGAAACTTAAAAAGCTAGATTATTGGGATTGCGACAACGATCATGCATGGTTGAGCTATCCCGGGCCACACAAAGACACGTGGCATCTTGAACAGCTTCATCCGGCCGAAACCGGCACATTCATGAAGCGTGATCCGAAAAGCGCTTGGCTTGTTGCTGGTGTAGACCCATCCATTTGCCCCCTTTGCGCCATGCGCATGCGTATGAAAGAGCGGCAACTAAAAGCCAGACCTTCTAGGCGCACTGCGAATTTAGGGACCCACAACCGAAAAATCAGCGCTTAGTCCAGCCCAAACTCCGTTCTAATTTGATCAGAATGCTCCCCTAATTCAGGGATAGGCGGGAACTCTCCCCGGTCAAATTCTGAGATCACCGGTGGTGCAACCATTTGGGCGATATTGTCTCCCACTTGCATCGGCCAGCGGCGTAATGCGGGATGGGTTGATAAATCCACCACAGAATTCACCAGACCAAATGCGATCTTAGCGTCACGTAACTTTTCAACTAAATGGCTCTTTGCATAGCGACTAAATGCCTGTGACACGGCCGCGTTTACTTCTTCGCGGTTCTCAACACGGGCATTATTTGTCGCAAACCGTGGATCATTTGTCATCTCCGGTTTTTGGACCACCTCGGAACACAGCCTTGCCCACTCCCGGTTGTTTTGAATCGAAATCACCACAGTCTCTCCGTCTTTTGACACATAGCCACCATACGGCGAGATTGTGGGATGATTCAATCCAACCCGTTTGGGAGCCTTTTGCCCATATTCTGACTGCATCAGCGGCACGGTCATCCAATCGGCCGCCGTCCCGAAAAGTGATACCCTAACACCGCTCCCCTCCCCTGTGCGCTCACGCAAAAACAATGCTTCCAAAATACCACTGTAAGCGTTCATGCCGGTCCCGATATCACAAATCGACACCCCGATACGGCCATAAGCTTCGGGGGATCCGCTGATACTCACAAGGCCGCTTTCACACTGCACCAGTAAGTCATACGCCTTCATCTCTTGATACTCCCCTTCCCCATAACCAGAAATATCACAGGTCACGAGAGTTGGGTTGGCTTGTCGCAAGTCGGCCGAATCGAAACCAAGTCGGCCGGCAGCGCCAGGGGCTAGGTTTTGAATCCACACATCCGCTTTAGCCAGCATTTTGTGGAGCAAGGCTTTATCAGCGGCCGTTTTCAGATCCATAACAATCGACTCTTTGCCCCGATTGGCCCACACAAAATAAGATGCCTCGCCAAAAATGGCTGAGTCGTAGCCACGAGCAAAATCGCCTCCCGGCCGTTCAATTTTAATCACCCTGGCCCCCGCATCTGCCAAACGGCAAGATGCGATAGGTGCGGCAACCGCCTGTTCAAGCGAAACAACGAGCATCCCGTCAAGTGGTTTTTTCATACGTCAATCTGTCCAACTGCTAAATTTTAGTCTCCCGCAAGATTTTAGAGTGTCCTTCACCGTAAATCCAGTAAGGAAAACGGTTAAATTACCAGAGCGAGTTTGCCAAATTAAAAACTATTTGATAACAATAGAATTTGGTGATGCTTGGGCTTGCATACTACAAAAAAAAGAGCCATTCATCCCACATAACTAAACCTTGGCCAGTTGCTACGTTTTGTCTCTTGACCCTCTCAGGGTGCAGGTTGAGTTAATCAGCGGCTAGGCCACTACATAAATTCAAGCCGTATCTGAATGTTGAGTCGCTGCACATCATTCCGGGAGAAATTCGAATCATGGTTAGCCATAAGCCTATCGTCTGGTCGGCAGTCTGTCTATGCTGTCTGTTTTGTATCCTCTTTACCTTTTCACCACCCAAAGCAAAGGCACAATCTGACCCAAATTTGATCATTTCTGAGATCATGTTTGATTCAAAAAGTAAAGAAGATGATTGGGAGTGGATTGAAATTTATAACGCTGGTTCAAGCAGCGTTGATTTAGCCGGTTATGTTGTCGACGATGGCAATACACGGGCCCATTCGGCAGCTAACATTGGTAGCGGAACGATTGGAGCCGGTCAATCGGCCGTGCTTTACAATTCAGATGATGTTTCGGCCGCTGATTTTCGTGCAGCATGGGGGGATGTTGATCTAATTGCGGTTACTGGCTGGTCAAGAATATCGCTCAACAATAGTTTTGATGACATCGCTATCTGGAGCAGCTTTGACAGCTATGCGGGGGATCACCAGACTCAAGCCAACGCTGTTGAGCGTGTCGAATATTTTTCATTTATTAGCGGCTGGCCTGATCCACCCAGCGGTGGTGGCCCATCAATCTACTTAAAAAGCCTGAGTGCAGATAATAATTCTGGCGCAAATTGGGCGCTGAGCACGGTTGGGGGCGATACACCTGTTTTTACAGGGTATCAAGCTTTGCCTTTGGGCAACAACAGTGGGTTAGATATCGGCTCTCCGGGGCAGCCGCCTGAACCGGAGCCAACTATTACACCGACGGAAACGCCAACAGCAACACAAACGGAGACCGCTGTCCCGACTGAAACACAAACGCCAACGGCTGAGCCGACCGCCACAGAAACATTCGTTCCTACTCCAACAGAGACGGCTATCCCGACTGAAACCCAACCACCAACGGCCGAGCCGACCGCCACGCAAACGCTCGTTCCTACTCCGACTGAGACAGCGGTTCCAACTGAAACTCAAATACCAACGGCCGAGCCCACCGCCACACAAACACTCGTTCCTACTCCAACAGAGACTGCTGTTCTAACTGAAACCCAAACGCCAACGGCCGAGCCAACTGCTACACAAACGCTCGTTCCTACTCCGACTGAGACGGCCGTTCCCACTGAAACTCAACCGCCAACGGCCGAACCAACCGCCACGCAAACGCTCGTTCCTACACCGACTGAGACGGCGGTTCCAACTGAAACCCAACCACCAACGGCCGAGCCAACCGCCACGCAAACGCTTATTCTTACACCAACTGAGACGGTCATCCCCACTGAAACTCAATTACCAACGGCTGAGCCAACTGCTACACAAACGCTCTTTCCTACACCAACTGAGACGGTCGTCCCCACTGAAACCCAAGCACCAACGGCCGAGCCAACCGCCACAGAAACACTCATTCCTACTCCAACAGAGACAGTCGTCCCCACTGAAACTCAAATACCAACGGCCGAGCCAATCGCCACGCAAACGCTTGTTCCTACATCAACAGAGACGGTGGTTCCAACTGAAACTCAGTCACCAACGGCCGAACCGGCCGCGACTCAGCCCCCAATTCCCCCACCAGTTGCCAGCGTCACCCCAGAACCGGCGGCCAGCCCCACAGCAGACCCAATCACAAATTTAGATGAAACCATCATTTTTCTGCCGGTCCAATCAAAAGCGATTGAGCCAGAAACGGCCGACCAATTACCGGACCTCATCATCGACTCTATTTCATATAAAGAAACCGGCTTAAAGCTAACGATAAAAAATGCTGGGCCGGGGCCAGTCAAAAACACATTTTGGGTGGATCTGTTTATCAACCCCATGACCGCCCCTGTAAAACCAAACGACACGCTTGAGTGGCTTGGGCAAACGGGCTACGTTTGGGGATTAGATGAGGATGCTTTACCCATTCTGCCCGGCCAGAAAGTTGTTTTAGAGGTGGGCGGCTCCCATTTCTCCAGCTTTTATTCAAACTACACCGCGGCCTTACAAGCCGGAGATAGGCTTGTCGCTCATATCGATTCGGCGCATGCTGAAACAAACTTTGGCGCGGTTCTGGAAACCCACGAACAAGCGGGGGATCCCTACAACAATATTTTTACTGAGGTGCTTAAATGATTAATTTCGGCCGTATTTCTTTTTGTTTCGCATGCTTTTGTCTGATTGCCTTAACCCCATCCACCGTTTTTGCCGATCTTCCTCCTCGGCCGATTCCCCCGGCCAAGCCGCAGTCACAACCGGCCAACGTTGACCCGATTCAGGGGGCAAAAATCGTCTTGGTCATGCCTGTTGATGACTATCCAAACATCAATCAACACAGTTGGACCACCGTACAGTGGCAGGATGAACACGGCATTTGGCGCGATGTAACCGGCTGGCAAGGCACACCAACCTTTAATAGCAAAATGCATCGATGGGAAGTTGAATGGTGGGTTGGCGAAGAGAATCTATCGGCCGGGCCATTTCGCTGGGTTATCGAAAGTAAAGAAGCTGCTTTAAACAACAAGCTATTCACGCAACCCTTCCAGCTCCCCAGCACACATTTGGCTATCAAAGAAATAACCCCATAACCTCAAACAAAGCTTTTATGAGCGACAATTTAAAAAAAACTGCAATTTTAACCAAGTTGTAACCTGCTTAAATTCAAAAAAAATATCGCCTCTGCATCTCGGTCAATGTCTAAGTTGATTCGGTTGATCGTGCCCCATTTGCATACGCTTTATAGAGTTTGATGAAAAAGGCGTTCATAGTACTGGTGTACTATTTAGCAGGGTGATAAAATCCACGCTTAAGCAAAGTGGAAATTCGATCAAATTAACCCCTCGACCGCGCATTATCCAGAGAAGGCCTATCTGATTTGATCAAACTTACCCAGTTAACCCAGCTCTACTCTCGCATTTTTATGCGTTGAAATTGATTCAAATCCCTGTGTTTACTTTGCTGTTAAAGTGCCCCCTACTTTAAAACGATTACGATAGGCTTAGTAACAACTGAAATCATAAAACCAACGTACTAGAAGTTAGCGTTAAGGCTTTTTAGTTTGGTTTTTTGCCGCAGGCTGAAAACCGGTAAGTTTTAACGTAAGCGACCAATGAAACAATCATCACCATCACTCGCACCCAAGGAAAAGGAAAAGATGGTGGCTACTACTTGAAAAAATCTTGCCTCTTCGGCTGCACTGGCAACGGCTGGGCTAGATGGAAAACAAGGAAAAACACATGTTCACCTCTAAACGGAATTCTCTCAAACCAATCCCATTATTTTCACTGATCGCCGTCACCATCGGCTTTCTTATGATCCAAGCCAGCACAGCCTTCGGCGAACCTACGGCCGATCCTGTTGTTAGCATTGGAGACGCCACTGAAACGGAAGGGGATACAGGAAGTTCCGCTATTACCTTTACCCTAACACGCACTGGTACCGTTGCAGAATTAGGCGTGCCATCGGCCGTTTCTGTCAGTTCCGGCTTCGATACGGCCACTGAAAATGATGACTATGAACCGTTGTCAACCAATGTTCTGTTTGGCTCGGGTGAAGTAACTAAAACAGTCACCGTTACAATTACCAACGACACCATTGTCGAAACAGATGAAACGTTTAATTTAACCATAGCGCCTATTCTAAATGCATCCATTGGAACTGGAACAGCAACCGGCACCATCTTAGATAACGACGAAGCCAAGGTTTCGCTTGTGGCCGATGCATCTGCGCTTGAGAACAGCGGCACGCTTGATTTTGAAGTAGAAATTAGCAACGCTGTTTCGGCCGACGTCACCGTCAACTTCTCTGCGACCGATATTAGCGCGGTTCTGGGGGTAGATTACAGCACGCCATCTATGTCTGTGACATTCCCGGCCAACACCACAGCATCGCAAACAGCCTCTGTCACATTAATCAACGATGCAACTGTTGAAGCTGATGAACAAATCGAAGTCTCTCTGGGTGCAGTCTCTGCCTCAGGTTTACCAGTTGAAGCTTCAACTGATACGGTTGAAGGCACAATAGAGAACGATGATACAGCCACTGTGTTGATCACCCATGCTCAACCGGTCTATGAAGGTTCAACCGTACTCTACACCGCTAATTTATCCGCCAACGTAGATGGAGGCGTAACGGTTGATTATGCAACCACTAGCATTTTGCCTAATGGTGCCAGTGCCCCTACCGATTTTGATGCAACGTCAGGCTCATTAGCCTTTACAGGCAACACAACTCAGGCGATTACTTTTACGGTTAATATCAACGACGACATTCGAGTTGAGAATGATGAATCTTTTGCTATCGATTTAACCTTTGACTCTGCCCCTACCGTTGCACCTGCTTCAATTACCCCCCTCACCCCTATTACCACAACGATCATTAATACAGATACAACGACCCTTGATTTAGTTGGAGGCACCATTGTTGAGGAAGGGGATAGTGGCACAACCGATGTCTCTTTTACGCTGTCTCTGGCGAGTGGTGTAAAAGGTGATTTTACGGTTCCAATCATTGTGACGGGGCAAACAGCCACGGCCGGTGTTGATTTTATAGACGCCAGTCAGACCATAACCTTTGAGCAGGGAGATACAACCAAGTCATTTACCGTTACCATCCTGTCTGACGAAATTGTGGAAAGCGATGAAACCTTTAGCGTTACTTTAGGGGACCCTGTGGGTACCCTGATCGACGGCTCTGCAATTATCCCCACCGGTATCCCGCAAATTGTCACGATCAAAGATGATGATATCGCTGTTATCACACTTTCTGGACCAACAGGGTCAAGCCTAAGCGAAAGTTTTACAAACTATCCATTTGGGATCAAAGTAGACAAAGAGGTCGAAGGCGGCTTCTTTGTAACGTATGCCACCAGTGACGGGACCGCCACAAGCTCCGGCGCGGCCGCTGACTACGTAAACTCAGCGGACCAAGTTGAATTTGATGGGTTGGCAGGTGAAATAGAAGCGGTTGGGATTCAAATCAACCCAGACACTATTGTTGAAGCGAACGAAACATTTAACCTGAATCTACTCTCTGTACAAGATGCTGAAAACAATGACATCACCGATCGATTTACTTTTTCAGATGACTCAATCACCGGCATCATCACAAATGATGATGTGGCTCAAATCACGCTTGATTTTTCTCCATTAGATTTGACTGATGGGGTCGTAAAAGTAGAAGAAGGAGATACGGGGTCACAAACCTACCAGGCCAGAGCGATCTTAACCAGCAACGTTCAGGGTGGACTCTCAGTTGACTATACGTTATCTGGCGGCACCGCTACGCCCGGTACAGATTATGAATCAACATCTGGCACGTTGACTTTTAATGGAAACTCAACAAGTGGGGTTGAGGTTAAAGCGTTTAATATCGTCGTGTATGGAGACCCATCCGAAGAAGAAAACGAAACGTTTATTGTCGCCCTAGATGACATCGCCAACACCAATGTCCCTTTAAGCGACATTGAGATCGGGAATAGCCCCTCAACGTTTGAAATCACCAATGACGATGGGACTATCGTGACCGTTTCGGCCGACCCGAACGAAGTGCTTGAAAACACAACGGCCGTTGAATTTACCATCGAACTAGACAGCCCAAGTTTTGAGACAGTCACCGTTGAATACACAACGGCCAACGACACGGCTCAGGCTGGAAATGACTTCGTTAGCACAACAGACGAAGTAACTTTTGCACCCGGCGAAACAATCAAAAATGTAACCGTCTTTCTTTTAAACGACGGAGTCAGCGAAGCCAATGAAATGTTTTTCTTGGAGCTGTCAGATGCCTCAAACGCAACGATTGGTACAGAAAACAGAGCAGCCATAACCATTATCGATGATGACGGCTTGCCCACTGTGACTTTAAGCAGCGGAACGTATCAAATTTCAGAAGGCAGTGTCGGCATTCCGATTACCGTCACGAAAAGCCGCCTCTCTAGCCAAGAAATCACAGTGCTAGTAAATTTTGAAGCAGGAACGGCTTCTGCTCCACAAGACTTTGAAACGATCAATATTCCGGTTACTTTTGCCGCTAATGAGGTCAATAACAGTACAACGTTTATGCTAACCGTTAAAGATGATTCGGTATTTGAACGGGATGAAGCGTTTACGATCAAATTAGACAGCTACGTCAATGCGGAAGCGGGCGAAACAACTGAAGCGACGGTTAACATTGTCGATAATGACTTGGCCCCGCTCATCTCAATTTCAGATGTCTCTGTTAGCGAAGCTGACAATGTAAACACAATGAACTTTGAGGTTAGCCTGAGCGAGATTGCGGATGTTGATCTCAGTGTTTCATACGAAACACAGGATGGAACCGCTCGGGTTGCGGATGGGGACTATGTGGCCTCGGCCGGACGTCTCATCATCCCTGCTGGCTCGTTAAGTGCGATCATCGAAATCACAATCAACGGCGATAATTTGGGCGAAGGGGATGAAACGTTCAGCGTGATCCTTTCTGCTCCAAGCGATGACAACCTGGACCCGACCGCCAATGGGTCTATCGCCACGGGTACGCTTGAAAATGATGACTTTTTCCAAGTGATGCTGCCCGTCATCATCAACGGCCGGATTAATGCCCCCGACTTGGTCCCTGTGGGGATATCAGTTAATGGAGACAGCATCTCGATTTCAATCCAAAATCGAGGGTCAGTGGCCGTCAACAATCAGTTCTGGGTTGACTTGTTCGTAGATCCATCTGTGTTGCCAACCAAACCAAATCACACGACAGAGACCCTGCGTGAAACAGGATTGGTTTGGCTAGTAAGTGGCGCATCATTGCCCATTAACCCCGGACAAACCATCACCATTAAATCTGGAGACTCCAACTTCCAACCAGATTTCTCAGAATTTACCGGCACAATACCGGCCGGTACATTGCTTGTGGCCCATGTCGATTCAGCCAACTCCGCCACGGATTTTGGTGCAATTGAAGAAACACATGAGCAAAATAACGGAATCTATAACAATATCTTGAACAGTACGACTTCAAGGGCAGTTGTCATCAGATAAACGGCCCTAGTTTAAAACTGTAACCAAGGTGCTTTGCGGGTTGGCCTGCAAAGCACCTTGGTTAGCTCAAATTAGTGCCTCTTTGTCTGCCAGGACAAAAGTCCTAAGTTTTTCAAGATAAAAGCGATCCATCTCCACGTACAATATAAATGCCCTATTGCAAGCTTGAGCAAAAGCCTCAAAACGAAGGGTCTGATAAGTAGCAACCAGATCAGTTTTTATCCTCAAAAACATCGCTTTATCAGGTATATTCAATAGTTGAAAGCATCTTTTTTATCAAACAAATCAATTCATCAACCCAATTAATCGCAACAATAGATTGAAGTTAGTTTGCTTATCAATCTGCTTTTCCTACATGCTGCCACTCGAGGCAACTTTGAATTTTCTTACTCGCCATTTTTGTAAATTGTTACTTAAGATACCGAATTTAGACTTCTCTTGGGAGAGAATAGTTTATCTACATTCAGGTTCTACCGTTTGCAAATCCACGGGTAGAAAAGTTACTTTGTCAACATCCAACCATATACATAAATAAAGGAAATCAAATGATAAATTCAATTTCTGGTTCACGCTTTCGGGGAGTGGGAGTCATAACTGTTTTATTGACGCTACTATTTTACTATGCAGTTTTATACAGCTTATCATTTGCAGCACCCCAGGCTGTAACCTGTACAGATCCAATTCTAGAAGTTACGAGTGAGGCTGACTTCAATGATGCCGTCGATTGCTATAACCTTGAAACATCAGGCACAACCGTGATCTCCGTCACAAACGACATCATTCTGACCGCAACAACAACCCAAATAAGCAACACCACAACTGCTGAGCTTATTATCAACGGGGGTAACTTTGATCTGGATGGTAACAACGTTTCAGGCGTTCGCCCTATCGACATTGTGACAGGAACAGTCACCATTAATGAGTTGGTTATCAAAAATGGGAATGTCCCTGATCCTGAGCAAGGTGGCGGAATCAGAAATTCCGGCGTCTTGTCCCTCGTTAACAGCCAAGTTATCAGCAATACGTCTGGCAAAAATGGTGGCGGTATTATGAATAATGTGGGGGCGACCCTTAGCCTAGACAATGTAACGGTTGCTGAAAACCAAGCCAACGATGATGGCGGTGGAATTCAAAATGTAGATTATGCCAACACCTTAACCATCCAAAACAGTGTTATTCGTGACAATACCACGACACAATTTAGCGGTGGTATCGGCACCCTGAGCCCAACAAACATTAGCTCATCAACCATTTCTGGCAATTTTGCCAATAACAATGGTGGTGGGATCTTTGTTCGGTCAGACATTTTGACGATTACAGACAGCGAAATTATCAACAACGACACAAATGGAGATGGTGGCGGAATTTATGCGGATAGCGGCGGCACTGGCCTTTCAACAGGGACTGGAGCCATCATGGTTTCAAACACTACCCTTTCAGGAAATAGCACAAATGGGGCGATAAAGTCAGGTGGTGCCATTAATATGGCAACCGGTACCGAAGGTTCTATCGAGAATGTGACGATCACCGGCAACGATTCTGACAATGGGGCGATCGCGATTGCAGCAACCACAGACTTTACGATTACCCATGCAACTATCACAGGCAATACCGGAGACGGTGGCGTTAACAATTCTGGAAACTTGGTTTTGGTCAATTCTGTATTGGCAAATAATGCTACAGCAGACTGTGAGAGCGCCGGTGCAATCAGTGGCGCAGGCAGTGCAAATTTGATCGAGACAGACGATGGTACAAATGCTTGTGGCGTTGGCACCCTAACCTCTGATCCAAATTTGGCGGCTTTGGCTGACAATGGCGGATATGGTCAAACAATGGCTCCAAACAGCGGTAGCCCGGTTCTGCAAGCCGCAACATCCTCTTGCGCAGCGACAGATCAACGTGGCGTAAGCCGTGGCAGCAGCTGTGAATTAGGTGCTGTTGAAGTCGTCGAAATCTCTGTTGTAGATGCGTCTGTGCTAGAGGGAACGGGTGGAAGCAATGCGGTTGCCCTAATTTTAACCCGCACCGATGCATCGGTTCCGATGTCTGTGACTGTTAACACCAGCGATGATTCTGCAATTGCGGGATCTGACTACACGGCGATCTCTAATGAGGTTTTCGGTTTTGAATCGGGTCAATTAACCCGCAGCGTCGCCATTTCAATTACAACTGATAGTGATTTAGAATTTGATGAAGCCTTTGATGTCACCATCAGCAATCCACAGAACAGTGTGATTTTGACAAGCACGGCCGTTGTTACCATCACAAATGATGATACAGCGACAATCTCGGTTGCCGATGTATCGTTTGATGAAGGTAATGCGGGCTCAGCTACCATGGTGTTTACCGCAACGTTGGACGCAGCGGTTACAGGTGGTTTAGACGTCGATATTTCGGCCGCTGCTGGCACCGCTACCGAAGGGGTTGACTATTCAGCTGCACCAGCAACCTTGACTTTCGCCGGAACAGCCGGAGAAACCCAAACGTATTCAATTTCAGTTAACGGTGACACCGTGACTGAAAATGACGAGACGGTACTTGTTTCGCTCGGGACAATTACACCGACCAATCCTGCCTTATCACCTCTAATCAACGCAGGTGGCACAGCAACCGGCACCATTACCAATGATGAGCCAGCTAACTTTACGATCGTGGCTGGCAGCAGTTCGGTTGCAGAGGCAGATGTCTCAATTCCGGTAACGGTTACGCTATCAAATGCGGCCGCATTTACTGCGACGGTTGATTATGCAACGGCCGATGGTTCGGCCACCGCAGGCAGCGACTACGTTGCAACGTCTGGCTCATTAGAATTTGGCATCGGCGAAACAGTAAAAACCTTTATGGTCACAGTTTCTGACGATTCCCTCGACGAGCTTGATGAAACATTCGACATCGTCTTATCGGCCCCAACCGGTGTTAGCTTAGGCTCGCCATCAACAGCTACGGTTGCGATTATTGACAATGATGGGGTTCCCACGATCCAACTAGACCCAAGCAACACCTACTCGGTTAACGAAAGCGACGGCAGTTTAGATGTGATCGTATCGCTCTCAAATGTATCTGGGGTTCCAGTAACAGCCACAATCCAGTCAGGCG
The DNA here is from genome assembly GCA_020628815.1 of Chloroflexota bacterium. Taxonomy (GTDB): domain Bacteria; phylum Chloroflexota; class Anaerolineae; order Promineifilales; family Promineifilaceae; genus WTJY01. Next base: position 28,300 of record JAHDEN010000051.1, read on the forward strand.
ACATCGTTGATGGCGCAACGGCCGGTGATGACTATACAGCCGTTGATACAATGATCACCATCCCTGCAAACGCAATCAGCCAAACAGTCTCGATCGCCATTGCAGATGACAGTGATTTTGAAGGAGACGAGCAGTTTAGCTTGATCATTGCGTCGGCCGGAAATGCAAACGTTAGTTCAACAAATGCAGCCCGCATCATCACCATTATTGATGACGAAGCTGGCCCTGACGTGACCATTAACAATGTGACGGTTAGCGAAGACAGTGTGGCCGGTACAGCAGTATTCACCGTTACCCTAAGCGAAGCAACGGGTGTGCCAACCTCAATCGTGTACAGCACGAAAGATGGCACAGCAACCTCAGCTAGCAACGACTATACGGCCGTCAGCAATCAAATCCTTGTGATTCCTGCAGGACAAACCTCTGGGTCAATCGCAATTACCATCAACAACGACTCGCTTAGCGAAGGAAGCGAAACCTTCATCGTTGAATTGATTTCAGCGACAAACGGCACCTTAGGTGCTACCTTGGCAGAGCGGGAAGGGATCGCCACAATTACAGACGATGATGGCTCGTTTATCTTCTTACCCATTGTAGTGCGATAAGTCAGTCAAGTTAGACAACCATTCAAGACGCTGTAACAGTTATTTATAGCGTTTTAAAACAAAAGCCCGAATCGGTATTGGTACCGGTTCGGGCTTTTTTGTTACCTAGACGACTATTTTTTCACAGGCTCTATATACATTTTTAATCTCAGCCTGTAGCCCAAGACACAAGAAATTACGATAAAGCGTTTACAAATAATAGGGTGCTGACGAGTCAATTCAACCAAGAATTTTCACCTTCAAGCCGACCTCCTGTCTGATAAAAAGAAATAACTGACCAAAAGGCATAGAAACATCTGCGCCTTTTATTCATCGATCAGCTTCAACGCATAAGCTGACTAAAAAACCATGAATTCAAAAAATATCTCTTCTCAATCAGTAAGAAAAACCTACACCCTGATAGGCGTTGTTCTTGTTTTGTTTAGCCTTGGTGTTCTAACCGTGTTCGGTGGCATCTCGAACCAAATAGCCAGTCGCTATTCATCTGCGATCAACCAAGATGGGGGGCGAATCTTTCTGACTGTGGATCTCTCTCAATCTGTACCAAAGACGCTGACCCAGAAAAGCTGGACCGTTGTGCAGTGGCAATCAAACGATGGGACATGGAAGGATGTAAGTGGCTGGCAAGGCCAGTTTAATTATGACCGCGACTCAAACGCCTTTTTTGTTGAGTGGTGGGTTGGAAATGAGATTTTGGGTGAAGGGCCATTCCGCTGGGTAATTTATACTGATCCAAGCCGTTCAAAATGGTTGGCTACGACCAAATCATTTAATTTGCCGGAAGCGAATCAGCCAAGTTTGGTGATCAGCCCCAGCTTTGTGACAGCGGCTCCGGTCAAACCAACGGCCGTTGCATCTTCAAATACGGCGGCGCCTGCTAATAACTCCGTGAACAGCGTGTCAGCTAGCGTTGACGCGTCAGCCGATGTTGACGATGCGTCAGCCGATGTTGATAACGCATCAACCGAAGTTGACGGCTCAACCCCAACGACCACGACACAGTCAACTGAATCTGGCACGATCGCTGGAACCGCTTCGATTGCAACAGATGTTATCCCGGCTGAACCGGAAGCAGAGTTTTATGTATCACCCAACGGCGATAACTCTGACGGGTTAACTTGGGATTCGGCTTGGACCGAACTGAACCAAATCAACTGGGACAATGTGGTCCCTGGCTCGATCGTTTATGTTGATGGTGGTGCAGATGCAAGTCAGCCAATGACCTACAGCACCCAATTGCGACCAACCGTAAGCGGTGAGCCAGGCAAACCGATTGTGGTGCAACTTTCGGCCGAGGCCGGGCGCAACGGACAGGCTGTATTCTTTGGCGGCAACAGCATTCCCCTGCCCGAATGTGGTCAGATGGCTTGGGACAGCAGCGAAATTCTAGGCGCAGGATCATCCGCCATCCTATTCGAAAACGGTGTTTCAAACGTCGTCGTTGACGGCCGGAAAAGAAAAGGGATTGTCATTCACGGTTGGGAAGCTGGTGGCGTGATTTTTGACCCAGACCGTATCGATAATGGACAAGATGACAACACCAACAATATTACGCTCCAATATATGGAGATTTACAACAATGGTGGATTTGAAATCAAAGACGATGGAACTTCAGAAGGGCTCTTCTACCCGTTTCATGCAGGCGCTGGCATCAAACTATCAGGTGTTGGGCACACGTTTAACTTCTTAGAAATCCATGACAATGCAGGCGATGCCATCCAATCAAATTTCACCAATCCGGCCGGTGGTGTGTTTAACAATATGGATGACTTCACACTCTCAAATTCGTGGCTCTATAACCAACGTCAACATTCAGGGCTAGACAACAGCCCGGCCGATCAACTGTGTACGCTCGATGATCAATCAGGCTGTGACGAACTGGGCGCCCCACAAATGAGTGCTGATTATCTTAACTATGCCGAAAGCCCAACCATCCGGTATGAAAGCTTCAACTGGTGTACCCACAACGACGGGATTCAGCTTTATAGTGCCAATGATTTCAACAATCTAACCATTAAAGAAAGCATCATCGGCCCCAACCTCATGAACGCGCTTTTACTTGGCGATCGTGAAGGAGACAACACAACCGCTTGGGTCAATAACCTGACAATGGAAGATGTTGTAATTACCCGATTTACGCATGCAGCACTCGGCATGAAAAGCCCACCGGGGCAAGCGGGTCAAAATTGGGACCTAAACCGAGTCACAATTTATGGCCATTTTACCAATACAAACAAAGGCACCCTCAATCTAAACTCAACGGCCGATCAAACTGAGCATTCGATCTCAAATTCTACTATGCAGTTTGGGCGCACAGAGTTTCCTAGCGGCAACATTCAGTTCGAGAATAACTGTCACTCAGACTTGTACAGTGGCTCGCTAGAAGGATTAGAAGAAAATCCAGAATTCGAAGATATTTCGCCCTTCGATGTGTTTGCGAATGATTTATCCGTTGACTTCAGCACCGTTTTTACCGATTCGTATGTGGCTCAAAACACCAACTGCGCAACCGCAGTTTCACAAACATCATCAGTGGCAACGTTATTATCCGGTTTCAATTCAGATTAAAGTCGGATAACCTAACTTTTTAAACAGTTAGGATGCGGCAGAGGGATATCCCCTGTTTGCAAAAAAAGCGCGCCGTTGGCTTATGCTAACGGCGCACTTTTTTTGTGTTTAGCGTAACAAAAAAGATCAATTAAGATCTATCTCAGTCGCTAGAAAATATTCTAATTAATGATTTTTACTCGAGGGAAAATGTAGAAACGCCCCCCCACACAGGTCAGCAGCAAGCTAAACTGCATAGATAATTCTTATACTAACGAAGAAATCTTTCAATCACTCTGAAGCTGACAAAACAGACCAAAACCTCACCAGTTTCTACGGTTACAATCAACCTTAAGATTTTGATCAAAACCGGCTCATGTGGTTAAATTTGCCTAAGGATATTGTCTATTCTTCCCCAACACTAAACTCTTAAATAATTTTGCTCATCGGCGATGATTTTTAACCGCAAAAAGCACTATTTTTCTTGAGAAAAACCTCTCAGCGTATTCCATCCGCCTTTATTCCCAATTTCATACCTTTTCATTTACGAATCTGGCAAGTTTGATTGCGATATTAGGTTCAAAATTTTATACTGATCATTAAAGTATATAGCTACCTATTTGGTCCCCCCCAAATATTTATTTCCCCAGCGCCTAAACAATTGGTAGTAACAATTTAATTCCAGAAGATTCGTTAATTAACTTATTCAGAATTTGAACTCTATTTTTTATGGATAAGCACAATAGTAGAGGTAAAGGAAGATAATTTTAATCTTCATTTTCTTCTTGCTTTCCTTTTAAACTATTGAATTTAAGGAATACACTTTATTTCAAGAATTCCATAGTTTTATTTAATTCAGTGGGTAAACCTAATTATGTCAGGATATCAAAGATCACATTTAAAACAGCTTGAAGCTGAAGCAATTCATGTAATTCGCGAAGTCGCCTCTCAATTCGAGAAGCCGGTACTTCTGTTCTCGGGTGGTAAAGACTCGATTACGATGGCGCATTTAGCACGCAAAGCATTTTTCCCTGCGAAAATTCCTTTTCCGCTATTGCATGTGGACACAGGGCACAATTTCACCGAAACGATCGATTTTAGAGATCAGTACATGGAAGAAATTGGCGCTCGACTAATTGTTCGCTACGTTCAAGATTCTATCGATCAAGGACGTGTTGTTGAAGAAACGGGACCTTACGCCAGCCGAAACGGCCTGCAAACTGTAACCCTTTTAGACGCTCTGAAAGAGTTTGGCTTTGAAGCTGCCTTGGGCGGTGCTCGACGTGACGAAGAGAAAGCAAGAGCAAAAGAGCGCTTTTTCTCTCACCGAGATGCGTTTGGGCAGTGGGATCCAAAAAATCAGCGGCCGGAGCTTTGGAATCTATACAACGGCCTAAAACTACCGGGAGAAACCTTCCGCGTGTTCCCAATCAGTAACTGGACTGAGTTAGACGTTTGGATGTACACCCGTGACGAAGGGATTGAGCTTCCATCTCTCTATTTCTCGCATCAAAGAAATATCATCAAACGTGACGGCGTTTTGTTGGGTGCATCTGATGTTGTTTACCCCGTTGGGGATGAGAAAATCGAAGAGATGACCGTTCGATTTAGAACGATTGGTGATATGACCTGTACTGGAGCTGTTGAATCACCAGCCGCCGACATTCACGCCATTATTGATGAAGTTGCCTCAGCACGTGTAACTGAGCGTGGAGCCCGGGCCGACGACAAACGATCTGAAGCCGCTATGGAAGACCGCAAAAAACAAGGATACTTTTAGTTCACGATTTCTGATTTTGGATTGACGACTGGTTGCCCAAACCAAGCACCGTTTAATCGTCAATCTTAAATTGTGAATCCAAAATGTTATGACTATTGACTTACTTAGATTTACAACTGCCGGTAGCGTTGATGATGGTAAAAGTACCCTGATCGGCCGGATGTTGTATGACACCAAATCACTCTTCGAAGACCAAATCGAATCTGTTGAAAAAACAAGCCAAGCACGCGGCGATGAGTATGTAGACCTTGCTCTATACACCGATGGGCTACGTGCAGAACGTGAGCAAAAAATCACCATTGATGTTGCTTATCGCTATTTTGCGACACCAAAACGCAAATTCATCATTGCTGATACCCCCGGCCACATCCAATACACCCGCAACATGGTTACTGGTGCATCTTCGGCCGAGCTTGCGATCATCATGATTGATGCGCGCAAAGGGATGTTGACCCAGTCTCGCCGTCACGGCTTCATCGCCTCGTTGTTGCAGATCCCACACGTCGTTGTGGCGGTCAACAAAATGGACCTTGTCGATTATGATGAGCAAACCTATCGTGACATTGTGGAAGATTTCCGGATTTTCGCTTCAAAACTAGAAGTGCCGAGCATCACCTATTTCCCGATTTCGGCTTTGGCCGGTGACAACGTTGTCCACAAAAGCGAAAACATGCCTTGGTATGATGGCACCCCGTTATTGCATCACCTTGAAACTGTAAACGTCGGCTCCTCGCGCAATTTAATTGATTTCCGATATCCGGTTCAATATGTTTTGCGCCCGAACCAAAACTTCCGCGGATACGCAGGGCAAATCGCCTCTGGCCGCATTGCCCCCGGTGAAGAAATTGTCGCATTTCCTTCAGGTTTAACTAGTAAGGTTAAAGAAGTTGTGACCATGGAAGGCAATCTTGATGAAGCTGTTGTTGGCGATTCAATCGTGCTTACTCTGGAAGACGAGATCGACATCAGCCGTGGCGACATGATTGTGCGGAAAGGCAACTTGCCCCGCAAAGACAACCGGATCGATTCCACAATTTGTTGGATGAGCGAAACCCCGTTTGATCCGAAAGCAAATTATCAGCTGATGCACAACACCCGCTTGGTTCGTGCCATGGTGACTAAACTAAATTATAAAATTGATGTTGACACCATGAAGCGTGAAGATGCTACCGGCCTTCAGTTAAATGAAATCGGCCGTGTACAGCTCACCACCACAAAACCGCTGTTCTTCGACACATACAATAAAAACCGCAGCACCGGCAGCTTTATCCTGATCGATATGGCGACCAACAACACTGTTGCGGCCGGTATGATTCGTGGTGCGTCGCGCAAATTAGACGATCTAATGGATGTGACTGAGGACGAGCAAGAATCTCGCCGCCAACGGTCTGAAAACGTGGTTTGGGAAGCTGGCGCACTAACGCTTGAAGAGCGTGAGTCACTTAACGGCCATCAATCAGCCGTGTTGTGGTTCACCGGTCTATCTGGATCAGGCAAATCGACCGTGGCAAAAATCTTGGAACGCAAGCTGTTCGAGATGAATGCTCAAACGATGTTCTTGGATGGAGACAATTTGCGCCATGGCTTAAACGGCGACCTCTCGTTTTCGGCCGAAGATCGTGCTGAAAACGTCCGCCGCGTTTCTGAAGTGGCGGCTCTTGGGTTGTCACACGGAAATATCGTATTGGCCAGCTTCATCTCGCCATATGCCCGTGACCGTGCTTTTGCACGCAGCATTGTCCCTGAAGGACGCTTTATCGAGGTATATGCTAAATGCGATATCGAGACTTTGAAAGAACGTGATCCGAAAGGGTTGTATGCTAAAGCTCTGAGTGGCGAAATTCCAAACTTCACTGGAATCAGTGCCCCTTATGAAGAACCTGAAAATCCTGAAATCGTCATCGAAACAGATACAGGGTCTCCAGAAGATTTAGCGAACGATCTGATTAAGTTGCTAATTGAAAAAGGCATCATCGAAGAATAGAGCGCTTTTAACTAAAACGAAAAAAGGGCAGATGGGTTAAACCCGTCTGCCCTTTTTTATTTGTTTTCTCTTGCACCCAAGCTAATCAGAGCCTAAGCAGAAAAATCATTTGGTGCCAAAATCGGCGCAGGGCAGTTGACTACAAATCCATTTGGATGGGTGTCTGGAACACCAGCAAACTCTTCTACTTCACCGGCCGCAATCGCCTCACGGATCTCAGTAGCGCTTTTCAAAATACGAGCGTTACTTTCATCCACCCAGCGTAGCGTGTAATGGTCCCAGAACGGGCTCCACGCCGGTTCACCCGCTT
>JAHDEN010000052.1 GCA_020628815.1 Chloroflexota bacterium
CGGGTGACTGCACCTCTTTGGTGAACTCCGGCCGCTGTTGCAAGTCAGCAAACCACTCGCTCAAATTAGGATGCAGCCGGTCCAACGGGTAGCCGCACAGCACAATCCGATAGACATACACGTACCACGCGATATCCAGCACGGTCAGTTCATCACCCAGCAGATACCGGTTCTCCCCTTTGTTGTGTGCCAGCTCATCCAACGTCGTGCGGAATCGCTCGGCCGAAGCTCGAATCCCCTCATCCGTAATCCCTTCATTTTTGGTATACGCCTCCCAATAGGCGATTTCGCGCGCCTTTTTCGGGTCCGTCTTGCCCTGTACCGTCCCGGTGCCTCGATCCCGAAAGTTTTGCAAATCTTCGGCCGATTTAGGTTCTTTAGATCTCTTGTGAGTGAACCGAAACGAAATTGAGCGCAGATCGAGGTGCATGTCATCTTCATGATGTAACAGCTCGTTTATTTTGTCTTCAAATCCGGCCGGGATTAATTTGTTCTCTGGGAACCGCTCGTCGAGCAATTCGATGATGTCGTTACTCTCGATGTGCACCTCCCCATCTATGACCAAACAGGGGACCAAACCGCGTGGATTGATCCCCATATACCACGGGGAAAGCTGTTCCCTTTCAGGCAAATTTATCACGTGGGGTTCCCAATCGATCCCTTTTAAATTTAAAAAGATGCGTAGTTTTTGTGAGCAGGATGAAGCGCTGTAGTGAAAAAGGTGAACCCCTTTCCAGTCGAGCACTTCTTTGGTTTGAATATCTTGTTCGAGTAGTTGAGTCATTTTTTTTAGTTTTAAGTCATCAGTTTTCAGTTAGAACAGTCTAAAACTGATTACTCCAGAATCCTTTTGGCAAAATCTAGCTGTAGCTCCATAAATTCAATCGCCTTGCTGATATCGGCCCGTGAGCCAGCGTGGCCGGTCTCGAACCAATGGAGTTCGATGTGTTTGCCCATTTCTTTGAGCTTCTCTTCGTACATCGCAATCGGCCGGGCCGGGGTGCGCGTGTCGTTACGCCCCTGCATGATCATAACTGGGGCGTTCACCCGCTCAGCATAGGTGATGGGTGAGCTTTTGGCATATTGCTCAGGCACTTCGGCCGGTGTGCCGCCCAACAGAGAAACCTGATAGGCACGCAAAGTTTCGGCCGTATCTTCATACTGAATCGACCAGTCAGCAATCGCCACAAAGCCGATGCCACCGGCCCATAAGCCGGGTTCCATCCCCAACGCCATCAGGGTCAGATAGCCGCCGTACGAGCCACCCAACGGGATAACTTTGTCAGGGTCAGCAATCCCTTGATCGATCAGCCACTCACGAGCCGCCACCATATCTTGCACTTCAAGCTCCCCCAAATTGCCGTAAATCGATTCTTGAAAATCGCGGCCGAAGGTGGTTGACCCTTGATAATTGATCGACAAAAAGGCGTAACCATGTTCCATCCAAGTTTGAGAGTCGGCCGAAAAAGTATTGGTTTTCACCGCTGTGGGGCCGCCGTGTGTCTCTAAAATCGTGGGAAATGGGCCTTCCCCTTCTGGCACACCCAGCCAGCCCTGAATCAATTGCCCATTGGCTGACTTGAACGAGATTGAGCGCCAAGGTCGGCCGGGTGGGATTTCTCCCGCCGAGAGCAACACTTGGTTCAGTTTACCCGTTGTGGCATCGAGTTTTACCAGAGTCCCCGGCCGGGTCGCATCCTGCCAAATGGTTACGATATTGTCAGCCGCCTGATCAAATTTTGACAGCGAATATGTCCCAGGTTGAATGTCTAGCCGATTAAGCCGCTTTGAACCAAGTTCATAAACGTATGATTTTTCGGCCGCCTGATCCATGCAGGCGATCAAAATCTTGTCTCCATCTGCGCTCCAATCATCCGGTATGGCTGGGGCCGATATTTCTTCAAATATTAGATCCTCACGCTTCCCCGTGTGCGGGTTCCAGAGCAGACAGGTTTCAACCCCGCTCCGGTTGGTGGTGCATAAAATACGCCCATCCCCCTTATTTTTTGCGGGATGCATCCCTGCAATGCTGTTCCCTTCCCCGTCCCACAATTCAGCGATCATTGCGCCACTGGTGGCATCGAAGGCGCGCAAGCTGGTTGCGGGGGTGCCAGACCGTTCGTTGGTCATTGCAAATACCGTCTGACCATCGGCCGAGAATTGCACATTCGCCAATACAGCTTTGCTTGTCACCAGCTCTTTTCGGTTAGACAAGCTCCCATCGGCCGCAACATCTAGCGTAAACAGATGAAATATGTCATCAAACACCGCCACAAATCCGATTTTACCGGTGCCACTGTGAACATTAATCCCAAAAGCTGAGTAAGGGGGTAAATCTGGGGCGATATCTTCGGCCGGTGCTTCGGGATTCTCGAGCGAGTAACGGACAAAATGGCCGATTTCATTCCCCTTTTCATCTTTTAAGGTGTAGGCAAAGCGACCGTCGGCCGACAAAAACAGCGGGTACGGATGCCCACCGGGGGTGTTTGTAATTTGAACTTTAGACGCTTGCGGATTAGTCGGGTCCCATTTGTACCACTGCACCGTGCCGCTTTCTGTGCTCGCCACTAAACCAAGTTGTGGGTTATGTTTGGCGATCGAATACATTTTTAGTTGCGGAGCTTGAAACCACTCTTTCCAATCAGTTGAGTCTTTTTGTATGTTTAAATTTTTAGTCATATTTTTAGGTTACGGTTATCAGTTTTCAGTTCGCTTCGCGTTCAGTTTTAGTCGCATGGTTTAAATGGTTGTCGTTAAACACACAAACTGATCACTGCCTACCGGTCACCAACTACAGGTACTTACTCACAGATGTCACGGGAGACCAGTCAGGTTTCTGTTTCTCTCTTGGTTTTGGAGCAGTTATTCGCAAAAACCTGACTGGTCTTTGTCAGTTAAGCGCGTAACGTTAGTTACTCATCAAGAAAAGGCCCTTCTTCTTCGCTCCAATAGCCGATATAAACCCCAATCTTATCTTCATCGTGCGGACCAACTATGATCTGCGCATCTTCATCGCTCATCAGGCTCATTTGCCGATTGCGCATCCACACAAAGATTTTTTCATGGTACATGCGCCTTATCTCTTCATGCTCGGCCGACTCTCCTAAATCAACAAATTCGTTGGGATCATTGACCACGTCATACAGCTGCGGCCGGAAACCCCCTTCCCATAAAATGTACTTCCATTCTTCGTCACGCACCATGTATCCACGGCATTTTGAAGATGGCAGGTTTAATAGCTGACGTGGCTCCCGGCCGGCATAACCGGTTTCGATAACCGTATGATCTCGCCAAGCAACATCTTTTTGCCCCTGCAAAAACGGCATTAACGACAACCCCTCTAACCGATGAGGGATCGCTTCTCCTCCCGCAAACTCAAGAAAAGTTGGGAGTAAATCGATCCCTTCAACAAAGTGATCCGAAACGGTGCCGCGCGTACCATCAGCCTCGGCCGAAGGATCGACAATTATCAGCGGAATGCGAATCGAAGGCTCATGGAAGATATCTTTTTCACCCAGCCAATGATCGCCTAAATAATCTCCGTGGTCGCTGGTGAAAACGATCATCGTGCTATCGGTTAGCCCTTTCTCATCGAGCCAAGCCATCAACCGGCCGATTTGATCATCGATCTGCTTAACCATCCCCATGTAGGCGGGCAAAACGGTGTCTCGCACCTCATCACGGGCAAAGTTTTTGCTCCCCCGAATGTCCATAAACGCCTGATACACCGGATGGGGATTTTCTCGTTCAGCTTCGTTGGCAACACGGGGCAAAAAATGCTCGGGACCGTACATATCGTGGTACGGGGCCGGAACTTGATAAGGCCAATGTGGTTTGATAAAGCTCAGATGGATGCACCACGGTGTATCTCCCATCGCTTCGATACACTCCATTGTGCGGGTTGTGGTGTATGGCGTTTCAGAATGTTCTTCAGCGATGTTGGCCGGTTTTCCATTGTGCCGCATGTAAAACCCATCCAAAATATTCCCCTCCTCATCGACCGCTCCATTCGCATTTTCAGCCCACGGATTAGCCCCCTCATACCCCTGTTCTTTTAGATATTGGTTGTATTTAACCGGCGGCTGCACGTTAAACACCAGATAGTCAGGATGCAGCCCATCATCCCGATCAAAGGGTTCAAAACCGGCGTGGGTTAGGCGGCTGGCAACGTCTGAATCCGGATCGATGCCTAGCCGTTCAAAATTAGCTAAATCCGGTTTGCTGTGGAGTTTCCCGACCACGGCCGAGCGATACCCCAACGGCCGCAGATAGTCGGGCATCGTCCATGTTCCGGCCCGATTGGGGTAAAAGTTCCAATAGGTCCCGTTGCTATACATGCTCCGGCCGGAATAGAAGCAGGCGCGTGACGGACCGCAAATCGGAGCGTTGCAGTAGGCCCGATCAAAGCGCACCCCACGCTCCGCCAAAGCGTCGATGTGGGGTGTATGCAAATGGGGATGACCGTAGCACGAAAGATAGTCCCAACGCAGCTGGTCGGTCATGATAAACAGGATATTTTTGGGTTTGGTCATAGGGGATAACTTCTAGCTGTTTTTTATTGAATATAAATGCAATTTTTCATCTGACCCCGGATGGTAAAAGTCAGATCGAAGCTGGAAGCCTAGTTTTTCCAGCAGCCTAACTGATCTATTATTTTCAGGTAGGACAATTGCCGAGATATTGTCATCTTTTAAGTTCAATCTTGCAAAGTTAAGTGATCCCCCGGCCGCTTCAAACGCGTAGCCTTGCTGACCAAATGCTTCAAGAAAGGCAAAGCCAAGGTCAACATTCGGTAGCGAATCCCGACTTACAAAGCCACAAATGCCTATTGGTTGATGGGTCTCTTTTAGCTCGACCAGCCACAGCCCAAAGCGATTTTCAGCATATGCAGGCATGATTTTAGTCTTGGTGTATTCCGTCGCTTTCGCATGGGTTTGCACATCGTGCTGGGCGATGTAGTTGAGCCAGCCAGGCTCATTCATTAGCTCCAAAAAGAAAGGTGCATCGGCCGGTGTTGCTTCTCGGAGGGTTAATCTATTCGTTGAAAAAATCGCCATTGGCTGCCATTTTATCAAAAGCAGATAGAGTGGCCCGTTTTTGCCAAGCCTCAACAAGCCCTCTAACATTTTGCTCCAGTAGCTCTTCGCTGTTTAGCTCTAAGTCATACATGATATGTTTGTGCACCACCTCAAGATCTTTTCGAGCATCTCCCGCCCCTCGATCCCCACGCGCGATTTCACGCCGCTCTAGTTCTTCAAGCGAGCAGTGTAGCCCGACACAAAAGACATCATAGCCATCTAGTAGATTGAGCAAATCATGTAACCACCCCTTTTCCTCGAGGATGTGGTCGATAACTAGATTATTTCCGGCCGAGGCAAGCGCGGGCCAACAGCGATGATAGCCTGCAAAAACGGCCGGGCGGATCTTTCGCCACGCGCTTTTCTCAACTTTAGGGAGCGCATATGAGTCAATAAAAAGATCGAATGAAAAACGTAAAAAGGGCTCAGGAAGCTGATCGCGCACGGCCGCAGCCAGCGTTGATTTTCCTGCACTAGAAGCCCCATTAATCAGGATGATTTTGCCTTTCTGCATCGCTCTAAATTTTACGACTGACTTCAATCAAATTGCCATCAGGGTCGTTGAAGTAGACGGATAAAATCGGTCCGATTGCCCCTAGTTTTTCGGCCGGACCCTCTAAAATCTGGACTTGGCTATTCTTGAGATGTTGCACAATCTCCACCATCGGGGTCTGTGTCAGCATACAAAAGTTACCGCTACTGGGCGTGGTCCCTTTAGCCATTTCAGGTACAGAAACCACATCTTGGAGACTAATTTTGCAGTCACCAAAGTGGAGCGACCATTTCCCCGGCCGCTCTTCACGAGCCTGCATTCCTAAAACCTGCTCGTAAAATCGGATCATGTGTTGAACATCATTTACGCACAGCACAATGTGATCAAACGATTGGAGATTCATCATATCTTTGCCGTCACCTTGATTTCAATCTGGGCTCCCGGAACAGCTAATTCTGTAACCCCAACGGCCGTCCATGTCGGGTATGGAGCATTTACAAATTGATCTTTGATCTCTTTAAACTCAGCCAAATGAGCCTGCAACCCCACGTGATAAGTGACCATCTCAACCACATCATCAAAAGTTAGTCCAGCTTCTGCCAAGGCCTCCTGCACACGCATAAATGCCTGAACAAACTGCTCTTTAGGCTCGGCCGAATTGGTCCCATCACTGCGGGTTCCGGTACAGCCTGACACAAATAAAAAACCCCCGCTTTCAACCGCCAACGCATAGTGCCATTTGTCATACACCGGTTGAAAATGATCCGGGATCACCACTTTTTTCTTCAAACAACATCCTCCTTTTAATACGGCCGAGCACCCTGTTAAGTAAGCAAATTCAAGTTGCTAAAATAGACGTCATTCCCACGAAGGTGGGAGTCTAATGCACCGAATGGCGCTGGATACCTGCCTGCGCAGGTATGACATTATCGTCTAAAGTGCAGTTTATACACTCTGCAGAGGGTTAGTGAGCGGAGACCAAATAACTGCCACATATGAAAATTATTTTCTGGCCATCTTCTTTCCAGTCCTAAACGTGCCAAATATGTGCAACAGTCAGCGCCCCATCTGCTAAAACCAGCTTCGAAGCATCGGGCTGATTCCCCTCTCCAAAATCGGGCCGAGCTTGCTCGTGGGTAATAATTTTAGTCCCTTTTTTCAACTGTTGCTTCAGTTGGGGAATCAAGCTGCGTAGCGTGGCAACGGGTAAAAATATGAACACGATCGACGCATCGCTGGTCAACGCTTCAGAAGCATCGCTGTGTACAATATTGACTTTGTCTTGCAGCCCTCGGCGGCGCACCTCAGCATGGGCGATCTCGATCAACTGATCATTAATTTCAACCCCTACCGCTTCACACCCGATCTGATCGGCCGCTTCGATCACAATCCGGCCGTCCCCACACCCGATGTCTACCAATTTATCATCACTTGTCGCACCCACCAGCTCCAAAATCGGGCTGATCAGGCTGATTGGCGTCCCTAAATATGGCCCTAAAATCGGTGGTTTTTTAGCCCCAAATCGATCCAGAACAATGCGAATTGGGCGGGCAAGATAGTACAGGGGCCAGAGCGGTTTTGGCAGTTGCAGCCACTGTAAATCTAAACTGCCTGGCAGCAACAGTCGGCCGAGCTTGCCCCGCTTGCGATCCTCGGCCCAGCGGATGATCAAACGGGTTGTTGAGTCATCCGTTTTGATCACCTCCATCGCATCATACATGCGTTTGTATGCCTCCCAGCCGCCACCTTCAACCGGGTTCCAGAACAAATAGTTTTCAGCTTTAAGGATAGGGATCAGCAAGTCTAAATCTTCCCAATTTAAATCAATCGCAAACGTATGGAACAGGCTGTAAGAGATTGGGCGATCGTTTTCTCCCAGGGCAACAGCCCCGCCTGCATCAGCTAATTTTGACAGAACACTTTGTTTTTGCTCGGTACAAAAGGCACCGATATTTTCGCACGTGCTAAGCACCTGCTCGACCAACTCTCGGTCCGCAGCCAGTGGCAATTGATCATCTGACTCCAACAGGGCTTTGCAGGTCTGGGGTAATTTTTTCTGATGTAACGCTTCGATTAGTTGTTTTTCTATTGATTCCATAGTGGCTGGGGCTGAACGTTGGGCCGTGCACGGGCATTAGCTCTGCAATGTGGGCAGAGGGATATTTGTGAATGACCATAACAAAACTCAATGGTTAATGCTAGTGTTTAAACTGCGCTGATGCGCCAGGTGATAGACAGAACACAAGCGGCGACTGTTACATTTTATACGCAGGATTTTGAACATTGTATCTGCGCCACCCTCAAAACGGCCGAAGCCGCCTCTTAATCGATTGAAACAGACTCTTTTCCGGCCGTCTAAACCAAATCTAAATACCCTCTAAATCGTCTCTTTAGGGATGAAGATTAAATTACTTTTGCAGATGGAAAAGTCAGCAGATGATATTTGAGCTAAAATTTCCCATCATTCAAGAGATTTTTTATGAAAACAATTTTAGTTGTTGATGACAAAGCAAACGTACGCCAACTGTTGCGCGAATATTTAGAAGAGCAAGGGTACAAAGTATTTTTAGCCACCAACGGCCGTGAAGGGCTGTTTGCAGCACGGCACGAAAAGCCAGACCTGATTTTGCTCGATATTATGATGCCTGAAATGGACGGTTTCCAGTTCATGTCAACTTATCGCCGAGAATCTGACACGCCGATTATTGTGCTCACCGCCAAAGAGGAAGAGTCTGACGCGGTGTTGGGCTTAGAACTGGGTGCGGATGATTATGTGATTAAACCGTTCCGCATGAAAGAGCTACACGCCCGAATCAGGGCCATGCTGCGTCGGGCCGACAATAAGTTAACACCGGCAACCAGCCCCATTTTGCGCTCGGGCGAACTGCAATTGGACCCGGATCGCCGCGAAGTGGTAGTCGGGGTTGAGACCATTAGCCTGACCCCAACCGAGTTCAATCTGCTGCATATTTTAATGCGCAGTGCCGGCCGGGTATTTAACCGAGAGCAGCTTTTAGACCTACTGGCAGAAGATGGATACACGGGTGAAGAAAAGACGATCAATGTCCACATTCGGAATTTGCGCGCAAAAATTGAGCCAGACCCAGCTGACCCGATCTATGTCGAAACAGTATTTGGGGTTGGCTATCGGATGGCGAAACAATAGCTTTATCTAATCTTATATGATCAAAAGCTCTATCAGACTCAAACTCATACTTAGCTACGTCGCCATCGCCTTATTAATTACGATTGCGCTATCTATTTTTGCCCGCTGGAATTTAACCGGCGATGTTCGCAACCTGCTACGTGAGCAGGCGATTCTCAATTTTGAAAATACGATTATCGACTACTACGAAGATACCGGATCACTGGTGGGGTTTGAGAAAGAGCTACGACGTAAACAAGATAGAAAAGGGGGTCCGCCTAAAAATGATGATGCAAAACCCAACAGCCCTCCACCGCAGCCTCCAAACCGCTCTTTTTTGGGGTTAGCCGACCCAACCGGAAGGGTGATTGTCGAAATGACTCCCAAGTTTGATACAGACGAACAGTTTTCACCCCCCTACCCAGATGAGTTTCAACTGCTTGAATTTAATGGAGAAACGATCGGCTATATCATCGTCAGCAAAGACAAAGCGTTTAGAACCCCGGCCGAATCTGACTATATTTCCAGGGCCAACATCGCTTTTGGGATCGGTTCTATCATCGCGATCACCCTTGCTGTGTTTTTAGGTTTTTTCATGTCTCGGCCGATTGTGAATCCGCTGATGAGCTTAACCAAAGCGAGCCAGGCGATGGCGGCCGGAGATTTAGAACAGCAGGTCCCCATCGAAGCAGATGATGAGATTGGGCAGCTAGCAACCGCGTTTAACCAAATGAGCGGCGACTTAGCAGAATCAAACCGGCAGCGCCGACAAATGACGGCCGACATCGCCCATGATTTACGCTCGCCACTGGCGGTTATTGCTGGCTATATCGAGTCGATGCGCGATGAGGTTTTGGCTCCCACCACCGCCCGTTTTGACACAATCTATTCTGAAATCGAACATCTCCAGCATTTGATCAGCGATCTACGCACCCTTTCACGGGCAGATGCAGGAGAGTTGCCGCTCAATTTGCAGCAGCTTAACCCGCAAGAATTAATTGATCGGACGATAGCAACTTTCAGACATCAGGCAGAACAAAAAAATATTGAAATAGAGGCGAACATTGATGTCCAAATCCCAAAAATTAAAGGGGATGAGGAGAGACTGGCCCAAGTTTTAGGCAATCTGCTCAACAACGCGATCCGCCACACGCCTCAAAATGGGGCGATACGGTTAAACAGTAGCAAAGCGGAAAATGGGGTGCGGCTAACTGTTGAAGATACGGGAGAGGGGATTCCGGCCGATGCCTTACCACATGTGTTTGACCGCTTCTATCGGGTAGATGAGGCGCGGCAGCAAAACAGCGGAGAGTCCGGTTTGGGGTTAGCCATTGCAAAATCGTTAATAGAAGCTCACGGTGGAACAATTGAGGTTTTCTCCCGAGTGGGTTTCGGAACCCGATTTGATATTTTCTTGCCCGCCTTGGCTTAATCTTAGATAACGGGTTTTATCAGCCTATTCAGCTATAATTGAGACATCCCGCTTTTCAATCGTGATTTTTGGCTGCAAAAATCTCAAATACAAACAATTAAAATCGCCCTTATTCAACCCGTGAGCTGATTATTGTAGACAATTATTTTGGGTTGGATCGAAGCCTATAATTCAAGGAAAAAGGATTTAAATATGTCTAAATTAGACCAGTTAGCAAAAATAGGCCAATCTATTTGGTACGACAATATTTCGCGCGCTATGCTCGATTCTGGGGAGATGGAAGCACTAATTGCACAAGGAGTTCGTGGAGTTACTTCAAACCCATCAATTTTCGAAAATGCGATCGCAAAAACATCTGACTATGATGATGCGATTAAAGCGGCCCCGGCTGAATCAACCAATGAAGAAGTGTATGAATCATTGGCGATCGCGGACATCATCCGTGCGGCCGACATGTTGCGCCCCATCTACGACGGAACACGTGGCAAAGATGGCTATATTTCGCTCGAAGTAAGCCCAAAACTCGCTTATGACAGCGAAGCCACCATCGAAGCTGCCCGCCGTTTTTGGCAAATTATTGATCGCCCAAATTTGATGATCAAAGTGCCAGCTACCGCTCAAGGTATCGATGCGATTCGTCAATTAACGGCCGAAGGGATGAATATCAATGTCACCCTTCTATTTTCTGTTACCGCTTACGAGATGGTTGCAGAAGCATACATCGAAGGGTTAGAGGCACGGCTTGAAGCCGGATTTGACGTAAGTGATATCCATTCTGTCGCCTCGTTTTTCGTCAGCCGCGTTGATGCAATCATTGACGAACAGTTTGATCAAATGAACAAGCCGGGCTTAAAAGGGAAAGCTGGCATTGAAAATGCCCGTGTCGCTTATGCCAGCTTCTTGCGCATTTTCGACAGCAAACGGTGGCGCATGCTAGAACGGGGTGGCGCGAACAAACAACGGCCGCTGTGGGCAAGCACAAGCACCAAAAACCCTGCATACCCAGATACGATGTATGTGGATCAATTGATCGGACCAGATACGGTAAATACAACCCCGCCAAACACCTTGGCAGCATTTATTGATCATGGAGCAGTCGGCAAAACGCTGATCAAACTAGAGAAATCTATTGCCAAAATGGGGATCATCAAAGCGGCCGGCATTAACTATGATGAAACAACCGACTACTTGCTAGCGCAAGGCGTGCAAAAGTTTGAACAAGCCTTTGACGCCCTGTTAGCCAGTGTAGAAGAAAAACGAAACATCTTGGCCTCGGCCGACTAAACGGTTTCTGTTTAACGTAAAACGCAAAAGAGCGGTTCAGTTTTTCGCTGAACCGCTCTTTTTTGTTTTAGGTGAAAATTGATTTGTCTAGGTGCTCCTTACGAGCCGTTTTGCGTCAGGCCGACTCCCCTAAATCTAAGTTTTGTCGGATCAATTCATCAATCACATCTTCTAACTGATTAATACGGAGCGGCTTGCTCAAATAGCCGTCCATCCCGTTCGCCAAGTAGCCCTCTCGGTCCCCTTTCATGGCGTTGGCCGTTAAAGCCACAATCCATGGCTGCCGGGGAATATCTAAATTAAGCCGGATGATTTTTGTCGCTTCAGGACCGCTCATGTTTGGCATCTGCACATCCATAAATACCAAGTCGTAATCACCGATCTGAACCGCCTCAACCGCTTGAACCCCGTCATCAACGGTGTCTGCATCATACCCGATGCGGTTGAGCATTCTGACACCCACTTTTTGATTCACCTTGTTGTCGTCAACCAGCAAGATTTTTAAGGGCAGTCGCTCTTTTTCTTCTACGGCAGATTCCGGTTCTACTGACGTATCAGCAGATTGGCCGGAGAAGAAGCTGTCGATAATGTTAAACAGTTGCCCATGGCGAACAGGCTTGCTCATGTTGGCAAAAAACACTTCTTTAACCTCTTTACCCGCCAGCTCACCGGCCGAGGTTAAGAGCACAGATGCCATACCGGCCCGATGCTTAATCTTTTTTGTCTTTTTAGCCAGTTCAAGCCCATCCATCCCCGGCATGAGCATATCAAACAAACCCAAGTCAATCTCTTGATCGCTGTTCAAGATTTCTAAAGCGGCAAAGCCGTCTTCCGCCTCAACGGTTTCAAACCCCCAGTCTAATAACGCACGGCTTAAAATAAGGCGATTGGTTGCATTGTCATCCACGATCAATATTTTACGGCCGAGCATATTGGTGGTTGAAGGGGTGTTGTTTTGTGTGGATGCCAGCTGGCGCAATTTAGCTGTGAAGAAAAACGAAGACCCTTGTCCAATCTCACTTTCTACCCACATCCGGCCGTCCATCAGCTCGGCCAACTTGCGGCTAATCGTTAATCCCAGTCCGGTCCCGCCATACTTGCGTGTGGTTGACTCATCCGCTTGGGTAAACGCTTCGAACAGCGCATTTAGACGATCCTTTGGAATGCCGATCCCGGTGTCACGCACCTCAAATTTAAGCTCAAGCACATCATCTTCTACCCGCTCATGGGTCAGATAGACCACAATTTCACCTTCGTCGGTAAATTTAATCGCATTGCCTACCAAATTAATCAAAACCTGGCGCAAACGAGTAACGTCACCTTCAAACATGTCTGACTCAAGTGATTGAGCAGAATAAGCCAGCTCTAGATTTTTCTTGATCGCTTTAGTTGCCATCAAATCAAGCACATCTTCAATGCACTCGCGCAAATTTAATGGATGATTTTCTAAATCTAACTTCCCAGCTTCGATTTTCGAGAAGTCGAGGATTTCGTTGATAATCACCAGCAAAGATTCGCCGCTGTTATTGATTGTGCGCAGAAAATCTCGCTGCTCGTCATCCAAGTGAGTTTCTAGCAGCAAAGTCGTCAGGCCGATCACAGCATTCAGCGGTGTGCGAATTTCGTGGCTCATATTGGCTAAAAAGTTGCTTTTAGCTTCGCTGGCATCTTTAGCCGCCTGAATGGCGGCGGCTTGGGCATCAATCAAATTGCGCCGCTCGGTAATATCCCGGAACATGCCGGTAAAAAATGTCTTGGCCCCAGTTTTTACTTTGCTAACCGCGATCTCGGCCGGAAATAGTGTACCGTCTGAGCGATAGCCAGTTACTTCCTGATATCCATTTGTATCTATAAATTCCGTTATTGTGATCCTGTTGTCAGGATTTGGTTCAGCATCTGCATAATGGCTGAAAAAGTTTGGAAACTGTTTGCCGATAAATTGGTCACCAGAAAATCCTAAAATAGCTGACGCCGCCGGATTCATTTCAGTAACGGTAAACCCATCTTCCTGAAACACCACAATCCCATCATTGGCTGTCTCGATAATGCTTGTCGTTTGTCTTGAAAGCTGCTCCAACCGTTCCATGATCAGGTTATATTTTTCAGAAATTTGGCCAATCAGGGTAAACGGTTCTTCGGGAACCCGAAGCGAAAGATCACCCGTTTTGAACTGGGTGTCCATAATGGTGAACATATCAAGCAGCTCACTGCGGGCTCCATGCTCCGAAATGTTTAAGCCAACATGCTCTTCTTCGGGGGTAACACGCAATTGGGTAAATCGGCCGATTTGGCTCAGAATCAAATATGGGATCAGGCCGGCCCAAACGGCCGCGACCACAATCCCCATTAATTGCACCCCGATCTGCTCCGGCCGGGATAAACCCGTTGCCAAAAGATCCAGATCGCCGAACAAACCAACAGCCAAGGTGCCCCATATACCAGCACCCAGATGCACAGGGATCGCACCAACCGCATCATCAATTTTCACTTTGACCAGCAGAACATCTATGGTGATCATCACAATTGAACCGACAATCGCGATAATGGCGGTTTGACCCGTGGTAACCGCATGGGCCACGGCCGTGATTGAAACCAATCCAGCCAAAATACCATTTAACAACAGCCCAACTTTAATCTTTTGAAACAAAAAATGGCTACCGAGCATAGCCGTAACTAGGCCAAACGATCCGGCCATTAACGTGTTAACCAGCGTTCTCGCAGTATCTTGCCCAAACGCTAAATGACTGCCCCCATTAAATCCCAACCAACCGACGTAAAGTATCAAGGTTCCCATCGCCGCCATCGGCAAGCTAGAGCCAGAAATTTCATTTGGACTGCCATCAGTGTTAAATCGATTGGTTCTGGCCCCAACAATCAGCAAAGCCGCTAACGTAACCCATCCACCAACGCTATGCACAACGGTTGATCCCGCAAAGTCGACAAACCCCATCGACCCTAAAAACCCGGTGGCTTGTCCCATATCAGCCCCGCCCCACGCCCAATGGCCGAATACAGGATAGATCAAAGTTGAAACCAAAATGGTGATAATCATGTAGCCATTAAATTGCAGTCGCTCCGCTACGCCGCCAGACAAGATGGTGATCGCCGTACCACAAAACATCACTTGGAAAATAAAGAAAATCGCGAGGTCAAAGCTATCCCCTAAATTTAGCCCAAATCGATCAATGCCGATAATCCCGTTGGTCGTTGTGCCAAACATGAGCCCAAACCCGATCAGCCAAAACAAAAAGGTGGATACACCAAAGTCTGCGAGGTTTTTAACCGCTACATTGATGTTGTTTTTAGACCTTGTTAGCCCTGTTTCGAGGCATAAAAAGCCAACCTGCATAAAAAAGACGAGGACAGCAGATACCACTACCCAAAAGAGATTTAGCGTATTTTCTTCAATCATATTGCTTCCTGTAGTTCAACTAGCTTTTGGGGTTAGGGTCATCTAACAGTGACACGGCCGTTGCTTTTGTACCTTTCTGAATGACGAGGTCAATCATTTCTTCTAAGCTGTCAATGCGCAACGGCTTAGACAAGTACTCGTCCATGCCTGCTTGCATATATTTTTCTCGATCACCCGTCATCGCATTAGCCGTTAAGGCGACAATCCACGGTTGGTCCTCTGCAAGTGCCCCCTTGCGGATCTCTCCGGTAGCCTCAACCCCTCCCATCCCGGGCATCTGCACATCCATCAAGACCAAGTCGTACCGGTTGTTAAGCACTAAATCAATCGCCTCTAATCCATCGGATGCCAGTTCTGCATCTTGCCCGATTCGGTTTAACATGCGTTGCCCCACTTTTTGATTGACCTTGTTATCATCAACAAGCAAAATCTTCAATTTGGGTCTCGATTTAACCGGTTTTAAAGGCTCTTCAATAATCGGGATCTCAAGCTGGTTGCCTAAGAAATGGCTATCGAGCAAGGTAAACAGCTGAGAGAGTTTAATCGGCTTGCTCATGCTGTAGGTGAACAATCTTCGTACTTCTGGCCCTGCTAGCTCACCCACGGAAGTCAGCAGTGCCATTGGGACATTGGAGCGTGCAGGGATTTTTTGAATTTCTTTTGCTAGGCCAATCCCATCTATATCCGGCATGAACATATCAATCAGGCACATGTCGATCTTTATATCACCATTTAACAGCTCTATCGCATCAAATGGTGAGTCGATGGTTGTGACCTCCATCCCCCAATCGGTCAGGGCTCGTTCTAAAATCAGCAGGTTGATTTCGTTGTCATCAACTACCAATATTTGTTTGCCGATTAGGCTGGCCGTACTCTCCATTTTTTTCGACACCGTTGGGATCTGTTTTAAAACGATCGTAAAGAAAAACGAAGAGCCTTGCCCCACTTCACTTTCAACCCACATTTCTCCCCCCATCAGCTCGGCAAGTTTGCGGCTAATGGTCAACCCCAAGCCGGTCCCCCCATATTTGCGGGTCGTAGACTGGTCTGCCTGCGTAAACGCTTCAAACAGCGTTTCTAAACGATCTTTGGGGATACCGATCCCACTATCTTTAACTTCAAAACACAGCTCAACAAATCCATCTTCTAAAGGGTTGTGTGTCAGGTTTACAACAACTCCGCCTTCGGCCGTAAATTTGATCGCATTCCCAACTAAGTTGATAAGCACCTGTTTGATCCGGGTCACATCCCCTTCGTACATCGTGGTGGGCAACTGATCAACATAGTAGCCTAGCTCAACCCCTTTATCATTCGCTTTGGCAGCCAAAAGGTCTAGCGTATCTTCCACACTTTCAAGCAAATTTAGCGGATGGGACTCAAGGTCCAATTTGCCCGCCTCAATTTTTGAGAAGTCTAAAATTTCGTTGATGATGACGAGCAGCGATTCACCGCTGTTGTTGATGATGCGCAAGAAATCCTGCTGTTCATGATCAAGTTTTGATTCCAGCAGCAGCTCGCCCAGCCCGATAATCGCGTTGAGCGGGGTCCGAATTTCATGGCTCATGCTCGCCAAAAATGTACTTTTAGCTTCGCTAGCTGCCTCGGCCGCTTTTTCCCGCGCCTGTGCAAGTATTTTCTCTCTACGATCGGTAATATCTCTAAAAATACCGGTATACGACGTTTTTTCGGCCGTCTTTGCTTCCGACAACGACAGTTCAACCGGAGTCAGCCCAATTTCTTCGATCCCGGCTTCAACCTCATGCAGTTGTTGCCCCCCATGCCCCTCTTGCATTAAAGAGACGACATCAAGCTCGTTGAACGTATTCGGTTCAGTTTGACTTTCGTTCTGGAAAAATTTTGTGATCGGTTGCCCGATGACAGAGTCGGCCGGCATGCCAATTAGGTTCAAGGCGGCCGGATTTGCGCTACTGATCAAAAGGGTGTCTGGATGGAAAGAAACAATCCCCTCAGTCGCATTTGTGATGATCGTTCTCGCCTGCGTTGTCACCGCCTCCAGACTTTCCATCACCTCGTTATATTTTCGTGCAATCTGCCCCACAATCGTAAACGGCTCTTCCGGCACACGTAAGCTTAAATCGCCCGTTTTAGATTGCGCATCCATCACATTAAACATCACCAACATTTCGCTGCTGGCATTGTGTTCAGAGATATTCAATCCGATCATTTCATCGGCCCGACTAACCCGCAGCGGAATCCAACGATCAAGCTGTTTTAAAATCAAATAGGTGACTAAGCCGGCCCACAGACCGCACACAACAATCCCCAACAACTGAATGTTAATTTGCTGAACCCGCGTTAAACCGGTGCCTAAAATTTCCAAGTCGGCAAAAATGCCAACCGCCAGTGTTCCCCAAATTCCGGCCGCTAAATGGACCGGGATCGCACCGACAGCATCATCAATCCGGTATCTTTCCAGCAGGCTCTCACCCGCCATCATGGACCACGTGCCAATGGTTGCAATCAGTGCTGTCTGCACACTGCCAACCGCATGAGCAGCTGCCGTAATCGATACGAGTCCGGCCAAAACACCGTTTAATAAAAGCCCCGGTTTTGTTTTGCCATACACTAATTGACTAGAGATAAGCGCAACAACCAGCCCCACCGATCCCGCCAGCAGCGTATTTAAAATGACCCTAGAAACGTCATTGTTAAACATATACAAGCTGCCGCCATTAAAACCAAGCCAGCCGATATACAGCAAAATTGTTCCGAGGGCCGTCATAGGCAAACTTGAAGCCGGAATCGGATTCGAGTTCCCATCTTCATCAAAACGGCCTTCTCGCGAGCCTATAATCAACAGTGTAGCCAGGGTAACCCATCCGCCCACACTATGAACCACACTCGATCCAGCAAAATCGACAAAACCTAACCTGTTCAGAAAACCTAACGTTTCGCCAGCGTGTGCTCCGGCCCATGACCAATGGCCAAAAAGCGGATAAATTAAGGCTGACACCAAAACCGTGATCAGCAAATACGCATTAAATTGAAGTCTTTCGGCGACCCCGCCTGATAAGATGGTGACGGCCGTCCCACAAAACATTACCTGAAACAGGAAAAAGGCACCTACAGATAGGCTTTGGCTAAACTCAACCGCAAACAAGTCGGTTCCGGCAAATCCCCCCGAAGAAGTCCCAAACATCAATCCAAATCCGATCATCCAGAATAAAAACGTTGAAATACCAAAGTCAGCTAAATTTTTAATAGCAACATTGATGTTATTTTTTGACCGTGTAAGCCCGGTTTCTAAGCATAGAAAGCCCGCCTGCATAATAAATACTAAAACGGCGCAGATAATGATCCAGAGAAGATTAATTGATGATTCATCCATAAAGTTTTGCCTGTTGACAGTTTTGACATGAATCAGTCTATTAATTTACCCAAGTTGGATACAATGGGCTTATGGTATGGACAACTGCGATCATTCACCTAGACATGGATGCGTTTTTTGTGAACGTTCACCTACTTGAATTCCCCGAGGACAAGGGGAAACCGATAGCCGTAGGGGGAAATCCGTCCGGCCGGGGGGTTGTTGCTAGCGCCAGCTACGAAGCTAGGAAATTTGGGGTACATTCAGCCATGCCCAGCAGCCGAGCGATAAAACTATGCCCTCAGATCAAATTTGTGCGCCACAATTGGCCCCTCATCAAAGCCACCTCGGCCGCAGTGATGGACATCCTCGAAGAGTTCGGCCCCACCGAAAGAATGAGCGTAGATGAAGCCTACGTCGATGTGTCTGAACACAAAGATCCCGAAACCATCGCCCTCATCATGCGCGAGCGCGTCAAGGCTGCGACCCAATGCCCCGCCTCAGTGGGTCTTTCTCCCAGCAAGCTCGTCTCAAAAATCGCTTCAGACTACGACAAACCTGAAGGGTGCACCATTATTTTGCCCGGCGATGAAGAGCAATTTCTGGCCCCGCTGCCGGTCCGGGCTATTTCAGGGATTGGTCCCGCCACCGCCTCCAAGCTAGCCCAATTCAACATCGAGAGCTGCGGCCAGCTTGCAAACTTTGACTACCCTACCCTGTTTGCCACCTTCAAAAATCAGGCCGAATCGCTACAGCGCAGAGCCCGAGGCATTGACCAGCGTAAAGTTGTCTCTGATCCCGGCCAGTCAAAAAGTATTAGTCAAGAAACAACCTTTAACAATGATCTAGATGACAAAGAGTATTTTTACAAAAAAATCAGCGAGATGGCAGACTCACTATCCGGCTCGTTAAGGCGCAAAAATCTAATCGCTCACACCGTTACGCTCAAAATTCGTTGGAACGATTTTACAACCTTCACTCGACAGAAGAGTATAGAAAATGGAACTGATACCCAAAAAGAAATCGCGCGTTTAGGCAGGGGAATCTTGGATCAATTTTGGGAAGGTGAAAAATTGCGTCTGATCGGTTTAGGGGTTAGCAACCTTATCGAACCGACCGGCCGACAGTTAGAACTTTTCCCCGATCTTGATTTAAGCGAACCACCAAGCGACAGTGTCGAATATAACTAATCAGGTTCTTTTCCACTCTTAACCAAAGGGTCAATGACTATTCGAACCCTTGATTACAAAAAATCAGGTATTATTTTTAGGGTTATCCGCACATACAAACGGCTGTCCGGCCGTTAAAACAGGAGGAATTCATGGAAGAAAAACAAATACCCATCTACGAAGACACAGATTGGGGAGCCGTAGGATGGGCCGGTCTCATCAGCAGCATCATCTTTCTGATCGGGGGATCGCTAGCAGGCACCGCATCAGGCGGATCGTTAGCAACATTTATCAAGCTCATCGCTTCAATGGTGATGGGGTCAAGCGCCCTTTGGAACGACCTGAATGCAGGTTCGCTCATTATCGGCGTCGCCACCCATCTTATCATTTCATTTTTGGCTGCAAGCCTCATCGCCTTGGTTATCCATCGCTGGGGGATTCTCGTCGGCATTATCGGTGGTGGTTTGATGGGATTAGCCATTTACGCCATCAACTTCTACTTTTTCTCAGACCTTTTCTTCTCGTGGATGTCAGGGTTGCGGTCCGCTAATATGGCATGGGTTCATGTTATGTTTGGTGCATTTGCAGGCGGCCTCTACGAAATTTTTGAAGACGAAGCTTATGAGACAGGTGAGTGGATTAACGACTAACGCTAATCTAAAAAGAGGAAGATCAATTCAATTATGTATAACCAACGTCAAACATCACGCAGAGCTCCTACAGCCGAAACGGTCCGCCGTCGCACAACGCCCCGCAGCCGAGCGGGCAACGCGATCCGCATGCGTCTCATCATCGGCCTTGTGGTTGCTGCATTCTCGTTTTTCTCGTTTTTAAGCAAACGAGATGTCAATCCAACCACCGGAGAAGTGCAATATATTAGCCTGACCCGTGAGCAAGAAATCACAATGGGGTTGCAGGCTGTGCCGCAAATGGTCCAGCAACATGGGGGGCTAGACCCCGATCCTGAAGCACAAGCGTTGCTCGACATGGTCGGCGAACGTTTAGTACGCAACAGCTTTGCGGTAACCTCAGAATATCCGTTTGAATTTACCCTTTTGGCAGATGAAGAAGTGATCAACGCATTTGCACTGCCCGGTGGACAAACGTTTATCACGGCCGCCCTATTCAACAGGCTAGAAACAGAAGCACAGCTAGCCGGGGTGATGGGGCATGAAATTGGTCATGTGATCGCCCGCCACGGAGCACAACGCATCGCCAAACAAGAGCTAACCGAAGGGTTAACCGGAGCGGTTGTTATGGCCGCCTGCGACGGTGGTACTTCGTGCCAAGGGACTGCGCGCATGGCTCAAATGATTGGTGGCATGGTCAATATGAAATACGGCCGTGAAGATGAGCTTGAGTCAGACACCTTGGGGTTAGAAATCATGGTGGACTCTAGCTATGACCCTAGCGCCATGACCCGCGTCATGGAGATCTTGGCAGAAGCTGGTGGCGGCGGCGCACGCCAACCAGAGTTTATGAGCACCCATCCAGATCCCGGTAACCGTATCCAACGGATTGAACAGTTTGTCCAAGAGAATTTCCCCAGCGGCATTCCGGACGACTTTACCCGCTAATCAATCGACTTTAGCAAAATCAAGAAGCCATTCAGCACCCCATGGCTCTGGTTAAAGCGTGTTGCTTGTTACGTAGAAGCTCTCATTGTGTAGATTCCACGTTCCACGCAACACGTTTTTTATTGCAACCTTTGGCATCCAAAACCGGCTGAATAAGACCAATTCAAAACAAAAAAAGGGCTGACCGGTAAATACCGATCAGCCCTTTTGCGTTTTATGCAGTTGCGATTATTTTTTCAAAAGATCGCGAATCTCTGCCAACAATTCTTCTTGTGATGGCCCTGCTGGAGCAGGTTCTTCTGGTGGATTCATTTGGTTGATTTTGCGAACCAACATGAAAATCACAAACGCAATCACTAAGAAATTGATAATGGCGTTTACAAACAGACCATAGTTTAGTGTTGCAGCACCAGCTTCTTGTGCAGCTGCCAATGTGGCGTATGTGCCTCCGTCCAAAGCAACAAACAGATTAGTGAAATCTGCGCCGCCCAGAAAGATGCTAAGTACTGGCATGATAATATCGTTTACCAGTGACGTAACAATTGCACCAAACGCGCCACCAATGATGACCGCTACGGCAAGGTCCATGACGTTGCCTTTTGCTATGAAATCCCGAAATTCTTGTAACATTGAAAATCTCCTTTTGTTTCGGTTAGTTTTTAAAAAAGTTAACCGATCTACACTTTTGTGTAGATTTTACACAAAATTTACGTTATGTAAAGTGGTTAACATATCCGATTACATTACGGGTCTCTATTCAGAATGGTTTCAGCCTTGTCGTTTATCTTTACAATCGCCTCTTCTGGGGGAATAGCCAGATAAAACGCCTGCTCAATTTCGGCCGAAGCCATCTTCTCTAACTCGACCCACGCAGGGTGCCACGGGAGCAATTGCAGCTGGCTAACCTCGTCTAACCAAACCTGGCTATTTGCCGGTTGTGCGGACGAGTCCAAGAAGGCGCTAGAGTTTGCGACGCTGACCCGGGATGGGACGGTCCGGCCGGTTTGCGCCATGATCGCCTGCCCCTGTGGCGAAACAGCAAACCGCAAAAACGTTAACGTGGCGGCTGAGGGTGGCTGACCCAAACAATAGCCATCGCTGTGCAACACGCCGGCCGACTGCTCCCCTGTTGGTTGCGGGGCCACATCCCAGCTAAATTTAGCCGACTGGCGCAGGATGGGGGTTAAACGACGGCTGTCAAAAAACATGCCGACTTTGCCGGTTAAAAAACGATCTTCGGCCGAAAGCGCCTGCGCCTGTAGCTGGGTGGGGACAACTTGATGCACCGTTTGCAACTGGGTAAACCACGTTAGGGTATCCAGGTTTGGGGGGATGGGTGGCAACAGCTCCGCTCCGTTTACCCCAATCTGCCCACCCGCTTGCCAAATAAACGGTGCCAGCCGGTACAAATTTGGCTCAATCGCCGCGCCGTGGCTCTCATCGTCGATGGCGTTTAGCCGTTGAGCCGTTTGCAGAAAATCGTCCCACGTCCAACCCGGCGTTGGGGGTTCCAGCCCGGCCGCATCAAACAGTTCTTGGTTGATGTAAACCACAAGGCTGGAGATATTTTGGGGCACACACCAGAGTTCCCCGTCATGAGTAAAGGCTTGCAAGGCGATCGGGTAAAAATCGGCCGTTAAATCCTCCTCCAAAATGTCATGACCGGCCGGAACCAAATCTCCATCGGCCGCAAAGCGAGCCACCCGTCGATAGTTCAGCAACAGCAGATCGGGCGGCGACCCTGCATCAAACATCGTGATCAACTTTTGCTCAAAATCTTGGCGGGATGGGGCGTGCCGCACCTGAATGGTGATATCTGGATGTTCGGCTTCAAATGCCTGAATCAAGGTTTGATAGGCGGCCAGCTCTGCGCTATCCCCCGCAAATGCGAGTGAGATGGTGTTGGACGAGTTGGCAGGAGTACAGCCGGTGAGAAGTATGAAGGTGCAAGTAAGAAGTATGAAGGTGCAAGTGAGAGACCGGCCACCGACCACCGGATACCGATCACTGATCACTGAAAACTTGTACCTAACCATCGACCCACTCCCCGCGCAGAAACCAGCGTTGAGCGACCCCAAAGACCAACACGGCCGGAATCATGGCGATCACTGCGCCTGCCAGCAGCAGCGGCCGGTTAGAAGAATCAAGCTGATTGAGCAGCTGTAATCCGATCGGCAGCGTGTATTTATTGGGATCATAAATAAACAAGACCGGCTCGATAAAGTTGCCCCAGAACAGGGTGAACGATAGCAACACAACCGCGGCCGTTGCGGGGCGCACCACGGGCAGACCCACTCGCCACCAGCGGGTCAAAAACGGGGCCCCATCAATCCGGGCAGCCTCAAACAGCTCGGCCGGGATGCGGGACCACGCCCAATAATAGATGAGAACAAACAGCGAGTTCCCCCCTGCCAACGCGGGGAAAATCAGCGCACCGAGCGTGTCGAGCAGCCCAATCTGCTCAAACAGCCAAAAACGGACTAACCAGACGGCCGAAGGTGGCACCAGCATGGTAATGATGGCGAAAATCAGCAGCCACCGTTTGGTCGGTTGGGGTTGTTCAGTGATTGCGAAGGCCGCCAACGAGGCCACAAAGGTAGCCAATGGCACACCTAAGATGACTACAAGAAGAGAGTTTGCCGTGAGCTGCACCATCTGGGCGGTTTGAAAAACGGTGCGGTAATTTTGCCAGTCTGGACCAGCACGGCCTGCCAGTGGCACAGCCACATCCCCCACCTGCCCTAACGAGCCCCAAACCGCCAGCACAACGGGCAACAGAAAGGCGCAAGCGAAAAAGATGGCCAAGGACAAACGGCCGGCCGAAAGCTGTTTATTCACGCGCCAACGCCCCTTGCCACAGCAGCAAACTAACGCCGATTAGGGTGCTAAACACCAACAGCAACACGGCCGCCACCAGTGCAGAATCCCGAAAGTCAAAAGCAAGCTCGTAGATGAGCAGGGGCAAAAAAGTGGTTGAGTAATAGGGTCCGCCATAAGTGATGACGAACGACGGGGTAAATGTCCCTTGCAGGCTAACCAGCAAATCCCGGCCGGTGAGCAGGGCCAACCACGGCAGCATAAGGGGCCATGTGATGTGGCGGAATCGCCCCCACAAACCGGCCCCATCTAGCCGCGCCGCATCAAACAAATGCTCAGGAATGAGCGACCGGCCGATGAGCAATACGATAAATCCTTCCCCCAGCTGGAACCCGGCCAAGATCACAAACATCAGCTGTGTGGCGGTCTCATCGACCAACCAATTGACGCCGGGCAAACCCGATCCCTGCAACACCAAATTAATGGGGCCAAACAGCGGGTTAAACAGCCACAGGCCGATTAAGGCCCATGCAGGGGGTGGGATGATGGTGGGTAAAAAGACGGCCGTGCGGGCTAGCGCCAACTTTTTAGGACGCAAAAGCAGTGCCAAGAAAAAGGCCCCCAACACGCGAACCGGCACCGCCAGCAAAACAAAAATCAGGCTATTGGCTAAACTGATCCGCACGAGGTCTGATTGGGCCATCCGGCCGAAAGCGGCCATCGAAAACCCATCATCCCCCCAAAAAGCCAGCCCCAACGTGACCAGTAGCGGAAAAACGACCAGCAGGCAGGTGCCCACGAGCCAAGGGGACAAAAAAAGCAGGCTTGTGGGTAATTGAAATCGGTTACGGGTTTGGTTGTTTTTCATTCACAATCAACGGTTGATCAGAATCAATTGTCGATTGTTAGGCGGAATGGGTCAATGCCCAAACTGAATCGGTGTACACCTGTCCCATCTTTTCGGCGATCAGCTTCCAGTCGTATGTTCGGGCATACGCTTCAGCCTGTTCACCCAGCTGCTGGCGCAAAGAAGGGTTAAACATCAGGTCACACAGTCTGTGGGCCAACGCATCGGCCGACCGTGGCGGAATGTGAAAGCCGGTTCGGCCATCTTGCACCAAATAGGCGAGCCCACCCACTTCTGAAGCGATTACAGGGGTTCCCATCGCCATCGCCTCAAGCGCAACCATGCCAAAGCTCTCGTAGTGAGACGGCATAACAACCACATCGGCCGCCGCATAATAGTTAGGTAGCTCTTGCTGATTTTTGGCTCCGACAAATCCAACCAGCTCTTCAACATTTAGCTCATGGCGTAACGCCTGCAAACGGGCCATTTCAACGGCCGGGTTCTCGGCCCAAGGGTCTCCGCCCACAATCGTGAAGTGAGCGTTCCCCATTTCTATGGGATGGTGTTCGCGCAAAATCGAGGCCGCTTCGATAAAGGTATCAATCCCTTTAAGCGGCTCGATACGGCCGACAAACATAATGTTAAACCCGTTCGGGTCAATCCCGATTTTCCGTTTGGCAAAGGTCCGGTCGATTTTTTGAAACCGGTCTAAAGCCACACCGGGCGGCAAAATAGTTATTTTGTTTTTGTCAGCCCCATACAGCGTTTGCAGCTGCTCTACCTCGGCCGGTGTGGCCGAAATCAAAACGTCAGCTACATTTTGAATGATGTGGCTCTCCGCATCGATCCGGGCCTGCGGTGCCCGCTCTTCCGGCCGAGGGTTAATTTTGTTCTTCATATGCCCCAGCGTATGGAACATTTGAACAATCGGCACATGTCGTTTTTCGTTTTTTAGCCAAGCGGCCTTCAATTTTTCAGCGACCAATCCTGATAAATAGTAGTGAGAGTGAAGCACGTCGTAGATCGCCCCTTCACTTTTGGCAAACGCCAACACACCAGACACAAATTCATCAATATGCGCGATAATTTCGGGCGGCCGTACCGGCACTTCTGGCCCCGCTTTTATATGGATAACCCGCCCCCCATTCCCTAAATCGTGTTTAACCTGCGGCTGGCATTCATCTTCAGATCGGGTGAACACATCCACAACATACCCTTGGCGACAAAGTTCGCGCGCCAAATCACGCACGTACACATTCATGCCTCCGGTTTTTTTCCCCCCCATGAGGGCCAACGGGCAGGTATGCACCGATAGCATAGCGATTCGTTTAATTTGTGATGGTTGATGGGTCATAGCTATTTTAAATTGACGATTTATGATTTTGGATTGACGATTTGCTCGTCAGCACATGTTCGTGGTCGTGGAAACATAATCCAAAATCGTAAATCAGAAATCGCAGATTTCTACTCTCTACGTATCGTCAGGCGAAATATCTCGCTGTCTTGACCGCCAAATCGATATTTATACTGCTCATCGCCCCGTAAAAAGTCAAACGTATGGCAGTTGCGTTCAATGCCCTGCATGATGGCGTGTGCGGTTAACACCCAGCCCAAACTCAGATTTCTGTGTTTGCTTATATCGTTTCCAGAATTATAAACCCATACGCGGCCGTCATATATAAAGTTAAACAGTGCCGAAATGCGTTCTCCTTCTAACTTGGTAAACATCAGCAGCAGCGTCCCAGCTTCTAGCGCCTCTTTTGAAACGGTACGAAAGACACGTTCACGGGTTGGAAATTCTTCTAACCACGATTTTTTATCGGCCGTCGAACATTGCAACAGGTGCAAAAAATCGTCGATCGCTTGATCCAAGTCGCTGTCCCCGTCGATAATTTCAATCTCGACACCGGCCGCGGCCGCTTTTTTAACCTTGCGCCGAATCTCCCCCCGCTGTTTTTTGTTGATCCCGGCCAAATAGTCGTCAAACGTCCCATTAAGCGGAATGATGGGGCAAACTTCAGCCCGTTCTTCAGACAAAGAAAAGCCCCGATTTTGGGCCAGTCGGGGCAATATTTTGCGTGATTCAGATTGAGCCGGAATGTTCCAACAGTCAAGCGTGCTCCAAGCCGGACAGGCTTCGGCCGTACACAAACAGTCAATCACGGCCGACCACACCGCATCTGAGTGCTCTGGTTTAGCGATGATGTCTAAATAATCAGTTTCTTCTTTTGAAGCATTAAACTGTAGCACCCCATCCTCAAGCAAAAAAATCCCGATCCCGGTTAAAACCGACCGATCTTTGACAACAACAGAGACCAGCTCGCCTCGCCCCAAATTGTCCCACCACGCCTGCTGATACGCGTGCGTTTGGAACGGGGTATCGGTTAATCCACCCTGTGCCAACTGGTCCCAATCGGCCGGGCTAACAGCTGAGAATATTTCTTTTCCTAGAATTAGGTTTACTTCAAGCGACATGGCTCAAATGATAGCTGACAGAAATGAGGATTGGATAATTTTCTAACGGAATGATGGGATTCGTTATATTCAAACCCCTTTCAGCCTGTTTGTTCGAGATCGACAAATGAGCGGCGGTATCAAAAAATGTTTCGTAGGGGTCTAAGCCGTCGGAGCGCAAATCGGTCGAAGAAGACAACGCCCACACCGACGGCTTAGACCCCTACACAAGTTGTTTTAACGCAAATCCACTGTTAATTTTCCCATTGCCAAGCAACAGGCCCCGTTTTATACCTGCAACACAAACAACAGTTCATCCAGCATACGGAGCGTCAGCCCCCACAGTCGATACTCTCCATACCAATAACAGGGCAACTCCACATCCATATCCTGCCGTTTCCACACCATCGTTTGTCGATTATCCCGGTCGGCCAAAAAGTCGAGCGGCAACCAAACTAAATCAGCCACTTCTATCGGATCTGGCTTAAATTCGGGGATGGCCGTTTGCCAAAACACAAACGTCGCCACAACAAACGGCTTTCGATTCCAAGCGATCGGCCGGGCCTGCGTATCGGGCAGGCGACCCAAATAGTCAGCCCCATTGGCCAGGTCAAACCCCACTTCTTCTTCATACTCCCGCAGCACGGTCGTGTATATTTTGATATCTTCAGGGTCCATCCGGCCGCCGGGAAAACTCATATCCCCCGACCATGGATCACCCGGCCGTTCAGCCCGTTTCATTAACAGCACATGGGTCCCATCCCCACCGGTCACGGCCGGATCATTAGATAGCAATGCTCCCGTCGCCGCCCGTTTGGCCCACCGGCGCCACCAAAACAGATGCGGTGGTTTTTTCGCCAACGCCTGTTTTATCGCCGCTTTTGTAAATAGTTGATTCATTTCAGCAAAAATATCGGAAAATCATCCTGCCGACCACAAGAACACCTGATAGAATACCGAAATATAATAACAGTCACTTATTCATTTCAGTGTTTCAACCATGCGACTTTGAACGACTAAAATTTGAAGAAACACTCAACGGTCTCACATTAACCAGGAAGCTTTACCCCTCATTTTTATATGCGACAACTTGCTATTATCATCGGCATCGCGCTATGCGTCATCGGCATCGTTTTTACCCCAGCTTGGCTCATCGCCCCGGGCATCCTCAGCCTGATCGCCTCATCACTTTTGCCAGACAAACCACTCCCTTTTGTTAAAAAACTGTCGCGACGGGATGGTACCACAGGGGAAGGGATACGATCTCTGGGCGTGCCGCAGCAACTGGCGGTCGGTTCGGTCATTCTTATCCTTTCGGCCGTTGTCGGCACCCAAAACAATGTCTTAGCCATCTGGCCGTTGCTGATCTGGGTCATTGGCCTGGCCCTAATGATGACGGCTGGCATCACGTATGATCGCCAGTTTGGTCTCTGGGCAACCTACCAGCAAAAGTGGCAACAGCTGCGTCAGGATTGGTACACGCGGCCGGAAATCCTCGTTGTGTTAGCACTCACCATTATCGGTGCGGTGCTCCGCATCCAACAGTTAGAAACATTGCCACCCATGCACGGCGACGAAGGGGAGATGGGGCTACGAGCCTTGAATGTGTTTGACGGTGGCCCAAATTTGGCCCCCTTTGCAACTGATTTTCTAGACCACCCTACCCTGTTTCACTACCTGCAGGCTTTTTCCATCGCAATTTTTGGTCAATCCATTACCGGCCTACGGATGATTTCAGCCATTTTTGGTGCGCTGTGCATTCCTATGGTTTATCTGGCGGGACGGGTTGGTTACGGCCGACTAGTTGGCTTAGTCGCGGCCGGGTTTCTCACCTTCTCACACGTGCATATCCATTTCAGCCGCATCGGGCTCAACAACATCCATTCAGTTTTTATGGGTGTTTTTGTATTTGTACTGGTGCTATGGGCCGAACGCTCGATGCACAGTGAAACGGGTCGAAACACGTTAACCCCGTGGCTGGCCATCGGTATGTTTACCGGCTTGGCCCAATATTTCTATTTTGGCTCACGCCTCATTCCGTTCCTGCTTATCTTTTGGTTTGCAATCCTCTGGTTCAAACACCGCCACCTTGTAGGATGGCAATTTTGGCGCAAGCTGGCCCTAATCCCTTTAGGTTTTTTAGCCGCGTGGGTCCCACTCGTGCCCCGCTTTCTTTTAATCCCCGTCACGCTTATCTCTCGTCAGTCGGGTGTCAGCGCATTTAACTCTAAAAACATTGTGGCCGCGCTAGGAGAAAACCCATCTACGGCCGATGTATTGCTCTATCAGCTCCAGCGTAATCTTCGATTCTTTATAGATTCCGGAGATGTCTCATCCTTCTACTTTAGCGCCGTGCCGGGCATTGGCACCCTTGCCGCCATTTTATTTTGGGTGGGATTAGGGCTCGCACTGGCTCAGCTTATGCGCAAATCAAACGCCCTGGTTTTGGGATGGTTTGCAATCGGTGTGTTATTGGGTGGCATTTTGACCAATACCGCCCCGGCCGCCACACGGCTCGTCATGGTCTATCCAGCAATCGGGCTGCTGTGCGGCATCGCAGTTGAATCGATCATCAAACTGCTTTTAGGTAACACAGAGCAAAACAAGTTTTTAGAGGTAGGAACCGCCGCGCTGGTTTGTATCGGCTTCGCAACCTTTGGGATTCAAACTTATTTCCAAACATACGCATTCGATCCACCCCAAAGCCACATGGTAAAAATTGGGAAGGAGTTTGCTCAACGGGCTGACGATGCGGAGCTTTTCTTGATGGGAGAACCGATCTTGTTTGCTAGGCACGGGACAATTTTGTATTTGAATCAGTCAAATAAACCAAACGATCTTCGAGCGGTAGAGGAGTTATTAGATTTCGAGCTTACACGGCCGACTCTGTTTTTTGTGGGGGTCATTCAACAAGAAGAGGAACTGATGCGAATTACGGAAGCGTACCCCGGCGGTGAGTTACGCCGTATAGATACCCCTTCCGGCCGGCCGCAATACATTACCTACGAAGTTGCACGCCCCTAAAACAAAGCTGTATTTGATCCAGGTCTTTGCCTCTGTGGGGATGACCCAGGTCTCAAAAAGAACCGGCCGTTGGTATCGACCAATTAATCTCCACCGCTGATCGAGGGAACTGACAGCCGAATCTCTTTAAACAGCTTGTCTAAGTCACCCATCCGAACCGGCTTAGGCAATACGTGTTTCACACCCAAACGGGCAGCCTTGCCAAAGTCTGGCTCAACCGAACTGATAGCGAGAGGTGTTTCAAGCGCCATCCCCTTCTCGTTCATAAATTCAACAGTCTCCCAACCGCTCATTTCAGGCATATGCACGTCTAGAATAACAAGAACAATCTCGTACTGGTGGGTTTCAAGCATCGTAATCGCATCAACCCCGTTGCTAACGCAAATCAGCTCAACCGGCATATTTTCTAAAAATCGATGGTACAGCTTGGCGATAACAGGATCATCATCCACCAGCAAAATAGCCTTTGGCAATGCCCCATTAATCGGCGTCTCGGCCGACTCATCAGGCTCGCTCGATTTCCCATTTGATCCGTGATCTTGAGCCCGAATGTCAGGCCCATCATCCAGCTGTTCTGGCTGCGACCGAGGGATATGGATATGAAACGTTGATCCTTTGTCGATCTCGCTTTCAACCAAAACACGGCCGCGATGCAGATGAACCAATTCTCGCACAATCGATAGCCCTAAGCCGGTACCGGCCGCTTCTGGGTAAAGCGAGTTACGCCCCTGCTCAAAAATATCAAAGATACGTGGCAAGGTTTCAGGTTCAATACCGCTACCGCTATCTTCAACCGAAATGATCACCATATCGGCCGTTTCACCCGGCCGGGTGCTCAAAACAATCGTGCCGTTGTAGGTAAATTTGGCCGCATTGGAGAGCAAATTCAGCAGCACCTGACGCAAGCGGATATTGTCCGCCTCGATAAAACGAGCATCGGGATGAATGTCGACAATAAGCTCCACATTTTGATCGTGAACCAAGCCTCTGGCCGTCGCGATAACGCTGTTGGCTAAATCAACGATGTCGATATCGTCAAAAACCATCCCCATTTTGCCTGCTTCAAGTTTGGCTAAATCGAGAATATCATTGATCAGGCTCAGCAAATGTTGACCCGAGTTATAGATCGACTCAAGGTCCATGTACTGCTCTTTGGTCACCGGCCCGTCCATCCCTTTCATCATGATCCGAGAGAAACCGATGATCGAGTTAAGCGGTGTGCGCAGCTCGTGTGACATGTTGGCCAAAAATCTCGTTTTTAGCTCATCAAGGGCTTTTAAACGTTTGTTCGCATCTTGAATCTCGCGAAACAGTCGGCCGTTTTCAAGCATAGAGCCAAGACTCAGACTAACACTTTGCAACAAGCGCAAATCGTTGTCTGTAAAGCTATTGGGCTCTGCATGATCTGCATTCAGCACACCCGCAACTTCGCCCGCAATTAAAATCGGAACGGATATTTGAGACTGAATGTGCTCCGATCCAATTTTTTCGTCATCAGGAAGCTGTCGCAGGTCAGGTTGAAATTGGGTGGTATGTTCGAGCAAAGCCCGGCCGATCATGCTGTTGTAAAACTGCCCCTGCTTAGGCAACGTGGGGGGTGTCCCTTGGCTACCAACAATCGTTAACGCGCCGCCAGAATCAACCATCAACACAGAGATATTGCCGCGATTTAAACTGGTGTGCAGGGTCCGAATCATGCCGGTTATCCGCTCTTGCGAGGTGATGCCGGTTGCCATCGCCCGTGTCACGTTAGACAACGACCGCAGTTCAGAAACGTGGTTTTGCTCAGCCTGCAGCAAGGCTGAATTCGCTAATCCCAAAGCGGCCTGATGCGAAACAGCCCGTACAATCTGAATGTCATCGGGGCTAAACGGCCGGTCGGGCTTGGCGAAAATCACCATCACCCCATAACCGATTGTGCCGTGAGCCATAGGAGACAAAATGCAGTTTTCAGGGGGATCTGCGTGATCCGCACTGGCTGAAACCATCTCCCAGATTGACTGCATGAGCGGGTCATCTTGTTCGATCAGAATCGTTTCAAGATCATGAATGGCCCAGAAGAAATCTGAATTTTCTTGCAACGGAATCGGCTCAAGCTCGCTTTCTTTTCCGTCTTCAACCATCAGCAATGGCTGCACAAAACGGCTTCCAGTTTCAACAAGGGCCAGCAAAAACAGGTCACACGGGGTTAAATTAGAAATTTCGCCGTAAACAATTTGGGCCAAATCTCGGTTATTTAGCGTGCCCGATATCTTTTCACTGATTTGGTTAAGCGAGATTAGCTCTTGGGCGCGGCGAATCAACTCATCAAATAAAGACAGGTTCTCGAGCGTGGTATTGAGCAGATCGATAACCAAGTTGGCAAATTCGATCTCTTCCCCAACAAATTCCCTGCCGACTGTCGCGTGTCCGATACAAACGGTGCCTTTAATCGTTTTTTGACCAAACAGAGGAAAGACAAATAACTCCTCAACGTTTTCTTGGTCAACATCAAACGGCAAAAATTTACTGGCATCGGCCGAGCTTTTGATGATTAGTTTGGGGCTTGCAACCAGTTCCCATTGGCGCAGCGGGTCGGGGTGGACAAACTTGGTCCGCGCATTGGATTCGTAGACTTGAATCCCTGCATCCTGCACCGGTATAAAAATTTGTGAGTGGTTAAGGCTCAGCGCTTCTGTCAGCAAGCTCAGGGTGATCCGAATCGCATCATCGGGGGAGATTGCGTGAGCCATATTCTGGCTAAATTCGTGAATGGCGATCCGCTCACGAAACAGCCAAGAGCGGGAAAGTGCCAGTGTCGTGATTTCCGCTAAATGCTGAATGACATCTAAAAATTCGGCCGGAAATCCCGCCTCAGACTTAGAAAATAAAACGATCTGCGCAAACAAACGCTGATTGTTAAAATTTATCGGCACAAATGTGATCGACTTATAGGGGGTGCTATTGAGCCACGCACATCCCTTCTTTTTTAATTTTGGGTCAGTAAAGGGTGCAGTTGCCTGAAATGTTTTTGTTTGTGTAGATAGGGACTCGGGGGGAGATTCGAGTTTTGGGTGTTGATCAAACAGATTAGAGCTAATCCATGTCTGATTACACCAGAAGGCATCCACTAAGTTTGACGTTTGTGCAAATGCCAAAAGCCGGGGGAGGATTTCAACCGCTTTTTCTTCGTGTGCAATTTGAGAGGCAACCTCACTTATTTGCGAGAATTGCCAACCACTTTCTTCCAATTTTTTCATCTAGCCTTTTTTCCAATTGTTGGGCTTCCATTTAAACTAATTCAAAATTTTTCTGGGTACTTCTTAAAACTCTAAATTGCGGAATGCAAAAGGCTTTTATACGATTACCCAAGTTCCCAAATCGACTCACCATGCAAAATGCGTTTGATTTGGTCGGGGAACTTATCTGGATCCAATGGTTTTGATAAAAAGCCATCAAATCCGGCCGAGCGAGCTCGTTTCATCTCTTCAGCACTAGCTTGCGCTGTAACAACAACGACTTTTGTATCTTTTAAGGCAGCATCCATCCGAATTTGTTCTAAGGCTTCATACCCATCTTCATGGGGCAAACGCAGGTCCATTAAGACCAAGTCAACCTTCGGCATCGTTTGCGCAAAGTCCACAACACCCCATCCGGTGGTCTTCCATTCACAATTCTGGATTCCCATAAATGCCAACATTCGGGCGATCAAGACAAAGTTAGGGACATTGTCTTCAACTACCAAAACATATGCATTTTCCGGGTTCATTCCATCGTTGCTAGATGTTGGTTCATTTGTTTTTACACTTTGCATTTATTTTCACCTAAGTTCAAAAGGATAAGTCCAACATTGTTGGGCCCTTTTGCTATCGAATAAATCGATTGATTTCTTCTTGGAATTTATCAACGTTGATCGGTTTGGGTATGTAGCCATTACAACCCGATTCCAAAATGCTTTCCTTATCGGTGCGCAGCACATGGGCGGTTAAAGCGACTACAGGAACGTGGTCTAACCGATTCTTCTGTCTAACTAATTTTGTAAAATGTTTGCCGTCCATTTCTGGCAAACCGATGTCCACAAGAATCAAATCTGGCACGTTTGATTCAAGCCGTTTCAAAGCATTTTCGCCGTCTGAAACTATTTCTAATTTGTATTGCGGAGCGGTCAATAGTCGGGTGATTAGCCGCTGACTATCAAGGTTGTCCTCAATGTAAAGGATATGGGTTGGATGGTCCATGAATATCTGGAAAATACTGCTTAGATTATTTATTTTGACCGAAAGACCCGGTGCAAATGATTCCCCTGCTTGGTGTGGGGCAAAAACATTTGAATCATTTTCAAACGTTTTTATTCCGATTAGGCATCAATTTTTAATCTGCCCAATGTACATAGCCGATAATATCTGGTTTAAGGTGTAAATCCAGATTGTTTCCCGCCATTTTCACTCCCAATTCGTGAAAATTTCAGACCCGCTATAAGTCTGAGGTACCCCACCAAATTATTCATGTTTCGAGATGATTTAAAGCGGTGATTATTAGAACGTCTTTGGGCAATTGGCGTATAATTTGCACAATTAAAAATATAAGGGATTTTGTATGGAAAAGACACTAGCAATGAAGCTCTTGCAGGGGCGAAAAGTCCCATTCGAGACACACATTTATCCAGAAACAGAAAGAGATGCTGAAAAAATCGCAGAGTTTTTAGGGATTCCGGCCGCCGAGGTGTACAAAACTCTGGTCGTCACCCGGCCAAAAGGCAAGCCGATTTTGTGTATGTTGGCGGCCGAACGGCAACTCAATTTAAGAAAATTCGCCAAATCAATTGGTGAAAAAAAGTTGGCGCTGGCTACCCACGCAGAAGCGGAAAAAATGACCGGTTTAAAAGTGGGGGGTATTTCGCCGTTAGCCTTACTGAATAAAGGCTTCGCCATGTATATCGATAAACCGGCAAGAGATTGCAAACGTGTGTTAGTCAGCTCGGGCAAAAAGGGTCTAAATTTGGGCGTTCCGGTTCCTGATCTGATCAAAATTACCGGAGCAAAAGTTGTAGAGGCCACCTAAGCCCTTATTTTTTGTATAGCTCCAAGAATCTTGGCACCACCCGCCGCCAATCATAGGCTTCGGCAAAAGCCCGGCCGTTTTGCCCCAGCAGCCTTTGCCGTTCACGATTATCAAGCAGTCGTACAACTTGCGCCGCGAAATCTTCGGGGCTGTCCCCAATCAGCAGTTCTTTCCCATCTTTAGCCGGATACCCTTCCGCCCCGTTGGTCGTGCTGACAATGGGCAAACCGGCCGCCAACCCCTGGATCAGCTTAAGCCTTGTCCCGCTCCCCATGCGCAACGGCATGATCATAATGCGTGAGCAGTTGAGCCACGGGGCGATTTCGGCGACTCCGCCGGTTACAGTCAC
>JAHDEN010000053.1 GCA_020628815.1 Chloroflexota bacterium
CAGACTTTCCTCATTATGCGCACTACATCCGGGTAAATGCGCACCTTAAACGAATCATTTATTTAGTTTTCAGAACAGACAAGAACTGTACAGGCTACCTATTTTCAAGTCAAATTTAGTAAGAGCTTAACCTACCGCTTCAATCCCCGAGATTCGTTTGAACGATTTAAGCAGTTTGTGAACCTTAATCGAAGCTCCATTTATGACAGTATCATTCAGGTCCAATCCCCCATTTTTGAATATATCATTAAGCCCCTCTCTAAATTCATGATCCCATTCGTCATCGATGAGTTTAAAACCCATGCTCCACTTTGGAAATTCTCGTTCAGAGGTCGTTTCCGAAAAAATTCGAAGAATCCCTCTATGTCTTGGGTCATCTGAAATTTTTGCGTAAAGACTTTTGACCGTCTCCTTATCACCTTCAAGCAGCTGGAAAAAATTGTCTTCATAACATAACAATATCCCAGTGATTTCAAGCCGAAAGTTATTCTGGCGAGACTTTTCCAACAAGTCGTACATTTCTTTGTTTGTAACAGGCAGTGAGGCAGAGCTTACATATACCAACTTGTAAATTGATTGCGACATAGGGTAATACTCCATAAATCTTGGTGTTTGGAACAATGTCCAAATACTAACGAAGATTCAAACTGAGATAAATAGTAAATTAATCACTCCCATCCGCGCTCAAAGTTAGCACTATTTTTAATCCGCAGCACAAAGTCATCTACCCCCATTCTCAGGTTGAAACCAGCCACAATCGATTCTAGGGCGCATTAATCTGAGTTGATAAAATGACTCACTTTGCTAATCGCATCCATTGATTCTGGCATATCAAAAATAACCCATGCATGCTGCATTTCTTCAAACGTAAAAAGCTCCGCATGGCCACCCATCGAAATTATCTTTTGTGCGTAATCTCTTCCTTCCGGGTGCAACACATCACAAGTACCAGTAAAAATCGCTACAGGCGGCATATCGGCCGTGTTCCCATACCACGGAGAGACATATGGATGCTCAACCCCCATTTCCCCCGCATAAAACTTGCCACACGCAATCAACCCATCAACGCCCAACAACAAATCCTTCCGCTCAAACCCCCTCGCCTCGGGATGGGACATCGTCACATCTAACCATGGATACAACAGCACAATCTTCGCAGGTAAAGGCTGTTTCTCATCACGCAGTTTAAGACCCAGACCCATCGCCAAACCGGCCCCCGCTGAACCTCCCATCAAGATTACATTTTCAGCCGAATACCGCTCAACCAGCATCAAATACGCATCTTGAGATCGCTCAAGCACCATCTCGGCCGTATGCTCCGGTGCAAGCGGGTAATCGAACACAGCCACATGGCAATCGGCTTGCTTCCCAACCCTTTCCATCAAATCCCAATGAGCACTCCCAGTCCCCAACACATATGCACCACCGTGCAAGAAATAGACCACCTTTTCCTGTTGCCCCACCTTAATCAAGCTAAGTCCAAACCCATCTACATCAATTTGCTCGTTTGAATAGGCCGATGCCAGTTTTTCTGGAGGCAACGCAGAGAATTGCCCACCGGCACGCGCCTTCTCTACCGCAGCCTTAAACCCATCAGGAGACCCAACATTTGCATGGAAATCCGCAAACATCTTCTTAGCCCCAAGGAGCCTCAACAACACATTAATTATTCGACTTTTTAAACTACGCATAAAATAGCTTATCAGCCAATCAAAAATTCAGCTAGCGAGTCGATCAAATACACCTTAATATGCAACTTTAGGAGCCTTAAAATCGACCTGATACGCGTAGTCTCGCGGCAGAAACTCCAACATCACCAGATCAATCTCTTGCTCACTAATAGTCAATCCGATCTCCACGGCCGTATCAACCCTCGTTTTCTCATTAACAAGGATCAAATATCGATTTAGTTCATTCCCTTTCGCACCATAAAATGATCCAAAGGAGTAAAAATCGTAATCGGCATACTTAAGCATCCGCTGAACCCCATCTTGATATGCCATAATTGACTCTGGCCCGATGGAAACCCTATCCTTGACAGACCATCGAGTC
The DNA here is from genome assembly GCA_020628815.1 of Chloroflexota bacterium. Lineage (GTDB taxonomy): Bacteria > Chloroflexota > Anaerolineae > Promineifilales > Promineifilaceae > WTJY01. The sequence continues at coordinate 2,053 of JAHDEN010000053.1, forward strand.
CCCTGACGCCATCGCTCACGACAAAATTCAAAAACACCTCCAATTATCGTAATAACAACCACAAACGAAATCATCAGGCCTGCAAACAACAGCGACCAACCTACCATTTCAACGACCATAGCAAACGACAGATTAGCAAAACCAACCTCGCCAACAGTGATTATAAAAATGGGGACAAAATCAATTACGGCAAAGCACAGCATAAAGCCACCGTACAGTTTAATAAAAACAGCCACAGCCTCCCATGGAAATGACGGCCAGCTATATGTCTCGCTTCGCTCATTTATAAGCTCCCAACCCAACAACTCCTGCTCAACAAAAAATCCCATCATAAAAACACCACCCTTTGCGCTTATGCGCTTTTGCGTTTCAAAATAGTACTTATGCTATAGTCATTCGACCCACCATACGCAAAAACAACAAAAACGACTCTCCCTCAAGAATCATATCTCACCCCCTTCATTCTTTTGCATCACTAAAATTAAGCGTAGCTCCGCATCATTTCAGCCACCTGCTTCCTCTCAATCTTTCCAGAGGCCGTTTGAGGCAACTGTTCAACGACTTTATAAACCCTCGGCCGCTTATAACCGGCCAACTCCGCCCGAATAAATTCATCCAAAACAGCCCCGTCCAAACGCTGATCCGGCAACAGCTCCACCATCGCCGCAACCACCTGCCCCCACTCAACATTTGGCACACCCACCACACAAGCTTCTTTAACAGATGGGTGTTGGCGTAATGCAGCCTCAACCTCGGCCGGATAAACATTCTCACCCCCAGAAAGGATTAAATCACTGCGGCGCTGCACCACAAACAGGTCACCATCTTCATCCAGATACCCCAAATCCCCCGTGCAGAACCAGCCATCCACAAACCGCTCCCCATTCGCCTCAGGATTATCCAAGTATCCGCTCATCACAACCGGCCCACGAATCCAAATCTCTCCATACTCTCCGGCCGGCCAATCTTCAGCAGACTCCGCATCAACAATCCGCAGCTCGTTATATAAAAACGGCCGACCTACACTGGCTGGTTTACTAACCACATCGGCCGGGTGCTGCGTAGCAAACTGTGACCCCACCTCCGTCATTCCATAAGATGTAGCCACAAGCGGCCGACCATTTTTCGACAGGCGACCGGCGGCCTCGACCAACTCAGGACTGGCCGCTGCACCACCTACCAAAATCAGCCGCAAGCTTTCTGGCCACGATTCTCGTGTTTCACTCAGCCGATACAGCATCGTCGGAACAACTGAAATCATGCTAATCTCTTTTTGATCAAGTGACTCATTTATTTCAGTCAAATCAAATTTTCGGTGCAAATCAATCGCTGTACCGTACAGCAAACTGCGGAAGACAACGGCCATCCCCCCCACGTGATACAGCGGTAACACCGACAACCAAATATCGTTCGTCTCAACCCCCAATCGGTAGCTTGACCCCATCGCACTAAAAAAGTGCTGTTGATACGTGACTGGCACCGCTTTCGGCCGACCCGTAGTCCCGCTTGTAAACACAATCGCCTGTACGCTCTCCATATCTATTCCACTGCTCACCCCATTCGCCGCGGCCCATTCACCACTTTGATCCAAACCTCCCAGTTGATCGATTTCTGGCACTTGAGCCACACGCACGTCTGCCAGCCCATCAACCTTCCCATAATTTTCGCCATCTGCTATGACAAGCTCACACGCCGTAAACTCAATCTGCCAGCCAACCTCGGCCGCTGTCAGCCGACTATTAAACGTCACCAAGGTTAGCCCCAACCGGTTTGCCGCATAAATCAGCAGCACATACTCCGGCCGGTTTTGCATCAAGACCCCCAACCGCGAATTCTCAGGCATTTCAAGCCCCCTCAACCAACTCGCCATTTGATCCGTCAACAAATCAAGTTCAGCAAAATTCCAAACCGTGTTTCCAAATAACAAAGCGGTTTTATGTGGGGTTGCTTTTGCCCGCCAGCGCAACCAGTCATTAGAAATTTTCAGATTTTTCACAGGTATTCTATACTTTTTTTCTATAACTATAAGGAAAGGTTGAGTTAGATCAGCCCCATTTAACCGACCCCAGTCTCAGGCTTTTCTAGCCAATTTTAATGGGTCACCAGATAACAGAAATAGTAGATCAGCTTATTTATTACACAATGAAGCCTATAAACTATAATAACTAAATTGTGTAATGTAACATCTACTTTACCAATTCTGCATCCTATATGCTTAAGATTACGTATGAGGCCCTGCTACACCTGCAAAAGGAAAAAAATAAAAATGAAATCTCTTTTTCATAAATCAAAATTTTTAACCCTGCCTGTAATATCATTGCTGATCGCCATACTCGTAGCCACGGCTCTAGCAACAATCGGTGCCGCTCAAGAAGAAAGCGAGACACTTGTTTGGTTACCCTACGTAACAAATGGAGCAAACACTATACCGCCAGTTGGCACGCCCAATCCCACGGCTTCACCACAGCCAAACGAAACACCCTTACCTACCCAAACACCCACATCTACCCCGCAGGCTGACCCAACAGCCACAGCGGAACCAAGCCAGCGCCTCCTCGAAATTTCTCAGATTTCAGATGAGCTACGAGCTGTTGAAGGGGATAACACTGGGGTTACTTTTGAGTTAAGCCGAATAAATGATTCATCTACTGTATCTTTTCAACTGCTCATTAATGAAACAACCTCTCAACGTATTCATCTAGAGGCTCAAGCACATATTCAATTAAACCCAGAACCACGATCAGACTTTTTCTTCCCAAACAACACCTTAGTTTGTGATTTTTCAAATCCAGCAGGCAATGGATCAAACGCACTCTCTACCAGTGACTCCGATGACTATTCTCTTTTTGATGAGGACGGGAATCTCATTACCGACTCTATTACATTTGCAGAGAATGAACTAACAAAACAGATCATCATTAAAGCGGCCGCAGACAGTCACACAGAAGTTCCCGAGCTACTAGAAATCGAGGTCCTGCCAGCTGCAGGCTACCTCGTTCATGGGGATCATCTGATTGAAACATTGCTCGTAGAAGGCGCAAACGAGGTCACAGACAACAGTCTCTTGTTCATCGGCCAGATGAGCGCAGAAGGGGGTGCTCAAACCTCAGCAACCGGCACCACCACCGTGCGCTTAGCCGAAGACAATTCGTTTGCGCTAATCAGCATGAATTTCAGCGGGCTCACAACCGAACAAACGGCTGCCCACATCCACATCGCCAATCCCGACTCTGGCCCAGTCGCCTTTAGCTTGCCACTGGGGCAATTTACAAACATAAATTGGGCTGTTAAAGCGGCTCAATTTGTAACCACAGATCAAGAAATGCTCGATCGCTTATTATCGGGCGGCTTATACACAAACGTACACACGGCCAAATATCCAGCCGGTGAAATCAAAGGGGGGTTGGTTAAAGCAGATGGGGCGATTAACCCCAATTTTGATTACCCAGCCCCCGATTACAACGTTTTAACCGGTGATGCGTTAATCCAAGACATCGTACGCTTTTTACGACAATCTACCTTTGGCCCCACCCCAGAATTAGTTGCAGAACTTGAAGCCCGCATCGCAACAGCCAATGGAGATCGAATTGCAGCCTATTCAGCTTGGTTAGATGACCAGATGCAATTACAGTCACCGTCTCATCATGAGTATTACAAAGCGGCCCGCAACCAGTGGCTTAGCACCGTTCCCGCATCCGATTTAGACACTGTCACGCAAAGCGCACTGAGTCGTCACGTCTCGTTTTATGGCGGCTGGTTTGCAAGCGCCGTACACGCCAAAGCTCACCTTCGCGAAAAGGTTGGCTTTGCCCTGAGTGAAATATTTGTTGTTTCAACTCAAGACAATCTTCTCGATCAGCGCAGAGAAGGGATCGCCGCATACAACGATATGCTCAAGAATAACGCCTTTGGTGATTACGAAACCCTGTTGACCGATGTATCAAAACATCCGGTGATGGGCATCTATCTATCTCACCTTCAAAATCAACAAGATCAGTTTGATGAAAACGGAACCCTCATCGCCTCGCCCGACGAAAATTATGCTCGAGAAGTGATGCAGCTATTCTCTATCGGCCTGATCGAACGACACCCAGATTACATCATCAAGTTAGATGAAAATGGCCTACCGATCCAAACCTATACCCAAACAGACATCACCGAACTATCCAGGGTATTTACCGGTTGGGGGCTCAGCGTTCAGTCTGTTGGGGATGGTGAAACTAGTGACACAGTTGCTAATTCTGAGTTTGAATATGATCTTCAGCCACGTAGAGATCGCCATCATTCCTATTTGGCAGAGCCGATGAAGTCGTTTAACGATAATGGGTACGATCCAACGCATAAAAAATATGCAGAAGTGCGGGATCAAGGTCAGAAAACTGTTCTCGGTGAGGTTTTCTCGGCCGGGCAGACGGGTGAACAAGATTTGGCCCAGATCATGGGAATCCTAAGCGATCATCCAAATACGGCCCCGTTTATTAGCTACAGACTGATCCAACGGCTGGTCACGAGTAATCCCTCGGCCGGATACGTTTATCGTGTATCAACCACATTTTCAGATTCAAACGGTGATTTAGGCGAAACGATCAAAGCCATCTTGCTGGACCCCGAAGCACGTAACCTAGATTTAGCCCAAACTGTGGGATACGGCCGAGTTCACGAACCATTAGTGCGCACCATGAGCATGTACAGGTTGATGGATATTGAATACAACAACGAAGCTGATTACCCCACCAGCGGCTTAACCGCTTTTGGCCTCCCCGCTTCTGAACTGAACCTATATGCAAATGATGTCAAACGAATTCCACTTTCACCCTTTACCATCGACAGTGAAGCAAACGGATACGAGCAAACCCCACTGTCAGCCCCAACCGTCTTCAACTGGTTTTTGCCCAGCTTCACCCCGGCCGGTCCCATTGCACAAGCTGGCTTAGTCGCCCCAGAACTGCAACACATGAATGCGGCCATAGCGGTTAAATATTACAACCATATCAATTCATTCACATCAACCAACGGCTCAAACGGGCCACTAGGACTTGCCCATACGTATGAAGGGACAAGGCCACGGCTAAACATGATCGATTTACCCCTCGCCGTTGAGGCTTATATGGATGTGATGGACACCAACAACGACAACACCATATCAGAACTAGACACAACGTTTGATGACACAAATGCGATACGACAGGCGGTCGCAGACATGGTAGACACCTATGATTTGTACATTTGTGACGGCTGGTTCAGCGCACGGGCAACCGGCAACTCTGCCACAGACCCACGAGAAATTATCATCGACGGCATCAGCAGTATCCACGATTACAACGATGGCAAAACTGAGGAAAGAGCCATTACGGCCCGAGATAAACGCTTGAGAGAAACGTTTATTATTTTGTATACAGCACCACAGTGCATGATCCAAAAATAACCATCAAGGAGCAATAAAACTATTATGAGCAAACAAAACCAAGACGGCTTAACCCGCCGAGAGTTTATTCGCCAATCAGCATGTGCCGCCCTTGAAGTCACCAGCGTGGTCAACACGATGGCGTTTCTGCGGCTGACAAACGCGGCCGTCACATCACAAAATATCTTTGCCAATGACTATAAAGCGATGGTTTGTATCTTTTTGGCTGGTGGTAACGACTCAAACAATCTTTTGATTCCCATCGGAGACCCAGCGTCTAATCCGATTCGGGCCGATTACGAAACCGGCCGCGCCAACATGGCCTTATCGGAAGAAGATGGAATTCACACATTAAACGTACCCGGCTCAACAAAAGCGTTTCAAAAATACTACGAGAGCGGCAGTTCACCGCTAGGAACCCATCCATCTACCCCAGAAATTGCGCAACTGTTTAATCAAGGGGACTTATCGTTTGTATGCAACATCGGCTCGCTCCTCTACCCCATCACAACCAGGGATGAGTACGTCAACGAGACGGTTCCGGTTCCTCCGAGGCTGTTTGCTCACGATGCCCAGCAAATGCAGTGGCAAACGTCTATCGCCGATGCCCCTGGTGCAGTCGGCTGGGGCGGACGGATGGCCGACCTGCTCCATGCCGGTTACAACGGTAACGATTCAAATGTCTCGATGTCTCTGTCTCTTTCCGGCATCAACACCTTCCAAAAAGGGATGAACCCTGAAACGGCCGCCTTCCCGATCTCGGCCGATGGGGCCCGATCCCTCTCTGGATTTGGAGACAACTATCAATCTGCATACGAAGCTGGAAGCACCTTTGATGCCCCCATCTACAAGACAAACTCATCCGGCAAGCGGCTGAAAATGGTCGAAACTCTAATGAAGCTGACCAATGATAATCTGTTAGAAAACGAATATGCGCAACGCCTAGTGTCAGCCCGTAGCGTAGAAAGCGTGCTCGGTGCATCGCTGGCAGAAAGTAGCGGCATCGACTTTGATACCATCTTTAACCAAGCCCAAAACCCTCTGGGGGATGACCTAAAAATGATCGCCAAGCTCATCGCCGGCCGATCATCTTTGGGCAACCGGCGCCAAATTTTCTTTGTCGAAGTCGGTGGCTACGATACACATCGGGATCAAATAAACGCGCATACTGAACTGATGACAGAACTTTCAACCGCACTAGAAGCGTTCAGAAATGCGCTGGTAGAAGTCAACGAATGGAGCAACGTTGTCACCTTTACCGCATCTGACTTTGCCCGAACATTAAGCCCCAACAATACTGGCACAGACCATGCATGGGCGGGGCATCAAATGGTCATGGGTGGTCCGGTCAGCGGCGGGCAAATATTCGGTCACTTCCCATCGCTCAAACTGGGTGACTCCCCCGGCTCGATGGATGCTGACCGCAATCGCGGCCGTTGGATTCCATCCGTCTCTGTCGATCAATACGCCAGCGTGATTGCAAAATGGTTTGGCGTCGGCTCTAACGAAATGGAAACGATTTTCCCCAACCTATCGAGGTTCAACGATCCATTTACCTCGGCCGAACCCAACCTAGAATTTCTCCCGTTCACCTAGTTTGTAACTACTGGTTCTCATGAATCCACACAGATTAGGTTTGAATATCCGCGAAAATCAGCGTTTATCTGCGGTTAAGACGCAAGCACAGCCTGAATCAAACGTTTGCGAGCCTCTTCATCAGCGGCCCCATCTGTCATAATTTCAAGCAGATGGGGCTGTTTCGATTCAATCGCCTGAGCCAACCCATCCCTAAAAGCAGACCGGCCGGTAAAACGGCCATGCGCCAAACTATAAAGCTCGGCCGTATGGCTAAAATCCAGATCATGCGCCGTCAAAAAATGCTTGTCAAACGGCTCCCCATATTTTGAAATCGGCAAGCGTCTAAAAATGCTGCCACTATTATTGTTGAACAAAACAATCGTCAAATTAGGCAATTCCCGCGCCGCCAGCAGCCCGTTCATGTCATGATAAAGAGAGACATCACCAATGACCAAAATCGCAGGTTTGTCCGGCTCGGCCGCTGCTATGCCACACGCCGTTGAAACCACCCCATCAATGCCACTAGCCCCCCGGTTGCCAAACACCCGAATGTTCTGGCTAGATGGTTTTCCAAACGAATCTAAGTGACGCACGGGCAAACTATTCCCAATCATCAGATTGCAATCGGGCAAAGCAGATACCAAATCACTAAGATAAGCTCCATCAAAATCAGCCGACCCCATTTCTGCTTCAAGCTTCGTCCAACTGTCTCGCTCCCACGCTAAAACCGACTTCCACCAACGCCCACCGGAAGATGGCAGCTTCATCCGTTCGTGCCAAAAGTTCACTGCAATCCCACCGGCCGTTTGGCAAAACACAGCCTCGTTCACCTGCCAAAAATCACTGGTCAGATGGCTGTCATCGGCCCACATCCCGCTCTCACGCACATGCAGCCGCACGGCCGGCCCGATCTTGCTCAAATAATCGTTTAACCATTTTGATGTCGGCACCGCCCCAAACCGAATCACGATTTCAGGGGCCTCCCATTCAGCCGTCCGGCCGCCAGCCAGCCAGGTTTCATACCCCCCAACGATCAACTCAGGATTATCTATCCCAAAGCGCACGCCCGACAACGGATCAGCAAAAATCGGGTAGCCCGATTGCAAAGAGAATGTTTCAACCGCCTGTGCAAAATCCCCCTCAGGGCAGTTCGGCCCGCACACAATAATCCCCCGTTCGTATTTGGCAAACCAATCTGCTAATTGATGCTCTTGAGCGGCATTCAGGCCAAGCACAGGTGCATTCTGAATTGCCAATTGCCCATTATCAATTGCCCATTGCCCATTAGAAAATTCATCCTCCAACGGCTTCCGAAACGGAAAATTACAGTGGACCACCCCTTTTCTCAGCCCATTCGCTTTGGTGTATGCCCGGCCGGCCGTTGTGGCAACATTCCGCCACGCATCTTCAGGCATAGCTTCATCTGGCAATGGCATATCCACGGCCCACAGCACATGATCCCCAAACATTTTTACTTGGTCGATGGTTTGATTCGCCCCGCTATGGCGCAGCTCCGGCGGCCGGTCAGCCGTCAACACCAAAAGCGGCACCTGTGACATATTCGCCTCGATGATGGCAGGATAAAAATTCGCAGCCGCTGTACCGCTGGTACACACCATTGCCACCGGCCGGTTTGTTGCCTGCGCCATGCCTAGGGCGAAAAACGCCCCGCTCCGCTCATCCAAACACAAATGGGTTTGAACGGCCGGATGTGCATCAAACACCAGCGTCAGCGGCGTTGACCGTGATCCGGGGCAAATCACCACATCGGTTAATCCCGATTCAGCCAGCCCCTGCACAAAAATTTTAGAAAGTTGGATATTTGGATTCAAAATTAGATCAGAGACAAGAGATCAGAGAGAGAACAGCCCTCTCTTCTCTACCCTCTTATCTCTCTACTCCTAAAGCATTTAACATCGGCCGGAACTTAATCGCCGTCTCTTCCCACTCACCTGCCGGATCAGAATCAGCCACAATGCCCGCCCCAGCGTAGGCCCAAACCTTGTCCCGCTGGGCGACGGCCGACCGTATCGCCACCCCAAATTTGCCGTCCAAATTTGGGTCTAGATACCCTACAGGAGCACCATACCAGCCACGGGTCACCGGTTCATCACTGCTAATAAATTCCATCGCCCGTTCACGCGGTGCCCCGCCCAACGCCGGGGTAGGATGCAGCAGCTCAATCAGCCCCAGCACCCCATTCGCCTCGGCCGTTTCCCCCTCAATCGGCGTGTACAAATGCTGAATGTTCCCCAGCTTCATCAACTTCGGTTCCCCATCGATGGTTAATTTTTGCGTAATCGGCTCAAGCCGTTTCCCAATCGAATCCACCACCAACTGATGCTCATGCTGGTTTTTGGGATCATTCAGCAAACCGTTCCCAAATGCCTGATCTTCTTCGGCCGTTTTGCCACGCGGCGCAGAACCGGCCAATCCCATCGTGCTAATTTTTGTCCCATGCGTCTCGATCAACGTTTCAGGCGTGGCCCCATAAAATGCATGAAACGGCCGGGGCTCAAATAAAAAGCGATTACATTCCGCATATTTTTCTTCAAGCCATTGTAAAAGATGGGTCACACTAACCGGCCCATCTAAGCCGATCTCACACAGCCGGGCCAAGACCACTTTGTCCATTTCTCCGGCCGTCATTTGTTCAATCGCCAGCTCTAGCATCGTGCGCCACTGGGCTTCGCTCATCGGGTAGGTTGTGCTTTTAGGGGATGGGTTATTAATCGATGACAGTTGATCGCTTGAAATTAGTTCGGCCAACCGTTCGGTCAACGCAGTCAAAAGATCAGCAGCAAGCTCCTGAGCCTCAGAAACCGTTGGCACAAGCACATTCATCGTCAACCATGTGGCCTCATCCTGAATCGACATTTGGTAGTGGGGCAACATAAAATGGGCCGGGAAAAACGATGACCAAGCCACGTCGGGGATAAACGCCGGAGTAAATGAAAATCCGCCAAACAGATGGGGCGATGCCATTTGGGGTGCTTGGGCTGGGACTTGAATCACCGCCGTGCTAAACAGCTCGGCCGTCTGTTGCTGTATCTCCCGAAAACGCCGTTTTCCCCAGCCAAATATCTCTTTGGCCGCACCGATCCCCGCCAGCGTAACCGAATCATCCCCCCAAAAAAAGCGAGGACCGCCCCGGCCGTGGCGCAAAAACCGATAGGGGTCTAACCCCTCAGCCGGTATCGAGACCGACAGTAAAACCTGTGGTGGGGCTTCATCTAAATCAGACATAATGGACTCTTATTTACTCCCCATCTACCCCGACAGAACGCAAGAGCATGGGAACAAGTTCAGACACAATTTTTTCATTGTTGGGCTCACCCGTATACACCCAACGAATCACCAAATGGTAAATGGCACCCATCCAAGCATGAGACGTAAACTCAACATCGAGATTTTCGTTAGGAATTTCTCCCGCCTCAATCGCTTCAATCAAATATTCTGAAATCATGCGTGCAAATCGCTCATTCACTTCCATCCGTTTTTGCTCAAACGGTTGCCCCAACCCCATCGCCTGAACCAGCAAAATTTTGGCCGGTTGCCGATAGCGAGAAAAAGTTTCTAGCACTGTTTTCAGCGCAACTTCGACCCGGGCGATTCCCTTTGGCTCCGCTTCAATCGCTTTGCGCGTCTGCTTTTCAAGCAGATCTGAAAACTGATCGACTAAAGACAGAAATAGCCGCTCTTTATTGGGAAAATGAAAATAAATCGAGCCTTTCGAGGTTGAAGACTCTGATGCGATTTCGTCTAGTTTTGTATCGTGATACCCTTTATTCGCAAATACATCAAGGGCCGCATCAAGGATTCTATTCTTAGTTGTTTCTGGATCTCGTGACATGTTTAGCTTTTAGCTAACAGACAGTTGCTGTTAGTCTGTGTGGTCTAAATTAAAGGTTGAGCTGGACTTCAACCTTTCGCAATAATGAAAATTGCCCCAAAACCGACTGGTCAGTCTATTGTGAAAATTGTAACAATCAGAATCGTAAGCGTCAATCAGAAATCTGTATAAAATTATAAATCTATGGAAAAACAATCAGACATTAAGGCAATCGTTTTTGATATTGGCGGGGTTCTCATACGGACAGAAGATCGCTCGTATCGCAATAATTTGGAGGATCGTTTGGGGCTGGACCGGGGTGAATCTGAAATATTGGTTTTCAACGGCGAAATGGGTCGCAAGGCGCAACATGGGCAAATCACCTCGGCCGAGCTTTACAGCTGGATTCAGGCACATCTAGGGCTAGATGATGCCGGGATCGCACGCTTTAAACATGAGTTTTGGGCCGGTGACCAGCTGGACACCGAGCTGGTTGAGTTCATCCAATCCCTTAAAAAGAAATACACTGTGTGTGTAATCAGCAACTTTATGGATGCGTTGCCGCAAATGCTAAAAACTGAGTTTCCGGCCGCAGATGCCTTCCATTTTACTGTCGTATCTGCACATGTTGGTATCATGAAACCGGACCCCAGAATATTTGAACACACGCTAAAGCTGCTAAATTTACGGCCGGAAGAGACGATTTTCATCGACGATTTCCAACATAACATTGATGGCTGTCGAGCGGTTGGGATGCATGGCATCCACTTCAAACCAGAAGAAAACTTGAAACAAAATTTGAAAGACTATGGCGTTACCCTATAGAGGAAATTCTTTCATCCTCTTTCTTGTCTCACCGCACCCATCATCACAACAAATCGAGAAGCTAAAAACGGCCCTTAAAACGTAGGTTAGCGGTAGCTGTCACCAAACCGTTGCTGAAACTTTTAAGGTCTTAGATCGACTATGCATCACCTTTTTCTCTCTCCCCACTACGATGATGCGATTTATTCATGTGGTGGCACAATTGCAAAACTAGCTCAAGCCAAACAGCAGGTGACTGTTTTAACGGTCTGCGCCGGTTATCCCACATCAGCCAGCATTTCACCTTATGCCCAGTCGCTGCATGACCGTTGGGGGTTTTCAGATCATTCGGCCGTCAACGAGATGATCGAAATTCGGAGACAGGAAGACAAAAATGCGCTTAACATCGTTGGGGCAGATGGCCTTTATTTTGATATACCCGATTGCATTTACAGACACGGAGAAGAACCAGAAAGCTGGTTTTACCAGAGCGATGATGACATTTTTGGTCGCCTAAACGGAGCTGAAGACAGTCTAATTTCTGTCATTGCCCGCTCAATCTTAGATATCGCAGACAAATTCTCCCCAAACCCCAACAACATCCGGGTCTACATTCCGCTGACCATCGGCAACCATGTTGATCACCAGTTGGTCCGCTATGCGGCCGAACGTGCGTTTGGCGCAGAAACCCTCACCTACTATCAAGATTATCCCTACAGCAAAGACCGTGAGCAGCTAAAAAACTACGAAAATTCAATCGACTGGGCCTCCACCATCAACTACTTGGGCGAAGAAGACATCTATCAAAAAATCCAAGCGGTCGCAGCCTATCGGTCCCAGATCAGCACATTCTGGAGCGACGAGCAAGCGATGGGAACCGAGGTACGTGAGTTTTTACGCGCTTGGGGGAATGGAGAGCTTTTTTGGCGATACACCCCTACGCTTTAAAAAACCGACCAAATCATTGAAAGCCCGATCACGGTGAGCAACAGCTGAACCAGCCGCTTAAACAGCTGCGCCGGAATAAACCGGTCTAAAGCGATTCCGGCCGCAAGTCCCGACAGGATGCCCGCAAAAACCCAGCCATACATCCCCCACAAATCGGCCGTTAATCGACCTTGCACAAAATGCCCCACAAGCGTCAACGTCGAGCAGAAAATAAAGAACGATTGCAGATTCACTCTAAATCGTTCTTTTTCCCAGCAGCACACATCCCCATAAATAACCACAGGAGGGCCGGGGCTGTTATACGCACCGGTCAATAAACCAGATATAAATCCAGCGCCCCATGTTAACGGCCGTGGTGCCGGATCCATCGGAGTGAGTTCCGGCTGGAACACACGATATGCCACATAAAACAGGATAAGCAGCCCCAAAATCGGCCGCAAGATCGCTTCGTTCACCACCGTGATGATCAACAGCCCGGCCGGGATCCCTAAGGCGGCCGGAATAATCAGCGGCATCACATCTTTAAAACTGATGCTGGATCGAAACCATAAAATGACCAAAATCTGACTCGTCAACATCGCCAACGCGGTCAGCGGAGCCGCCATATCGATCCCCAATAAGATGGTTAAAATCGGCATTACGATCAACCCTTTACCAAATCCCAAAGTGGCGGCCGTGAATGTCCCAAAGAAAACGGTTAAGATTACTAAAATAATTTCATTCATACGCTAACAAACTGTACCTCTTTATGTTTCCCCTTTTGTTTAGAACAGATTCAGGTTTTATTTATACGTTCTCTGCCATTTGGCTTTTGGGGATATCCATCAGCCTTTTGATCGTGTTGCGGCGCAACCCAAGCTTTAACGGGTGGGACGGGTTGCTCACGGCCGGAATTTTAGCCCTTGGGCTGGGGCGGCTCCAATTTGTGCTCGAAAACGCAGAATGGTTTGCCGAAAATCAAGCCGCCCGTTGGAACTGGCTGCAAGGGGGGCACAGCTTTGCCGGTGCCGCGTTAGGCGCACTCATCGGCCTTTATTTGTGGTCTTACGCCACACAAAACAATTTGCGCCCCATGCTCAGCGCACTGGCCCCAACTGTGCCTCTGCTGTTTGTTACCGGCTGGTTAGCCTGCTATTTTGACGGATGTGGCTACGGCGCACAAACGAATCCAAGCTGGGCCGCGGCCGAGCTACCCAATAATTTTGGCCTCATGGCCGCCCGCTATCAAACTCAGCTTTTAGGGATGATCACCGCACTCGCTGTTGGGTTTCCCTTATGGATCAGTATTCGAGAAGACAACGGCCGTCGCTACGCCCCCCATCACTTTTGGGGGAGCTTGACCGTGCTGGCCGCCATCCGAGCACTAATCTACCTGTTACAAGGCAACACCGTCCCCATGCTGGGTCAAAATCGCATCGATCTATTACTGGCGTTAGCCATTGCCGCATTGGCAATTGTTTTGAGGACAACAAAATATTTGGGGCATTCAAATTAGATGGGGTAACATTTAAACCCATTCCACTATAAGCTCAATCTTGACACTATCGATTTATAAAAGGCTGGATCGCCTTTACTCAACTTATGACACAACTTCCAGACGATGAACTTAGCAACTTGTTAGCCGACGCTCTGCCTGAAGGGCATAAATCAGGCTATGTCGCCTTAGTCGGCCGCCCCAATGTGGGCAAGAGCACCCTACTCAACACGATGTTGCGCCAAAAAATCGCGATTGTGTCTCACAGGCCGCAAACAACCCGCATTCAGCAGCTGGGCATCGTCACAGAACCAGATCATCAGATTGTTTTTGTCGACACCCCTGGCATTATGCAAAAGGCGATGCACAAGCTTGATGAGCTGATGCTCGAAAACGCGGTTGATGCGCTCAACGATGCAGATGTGCTCATTTGGCTTATCGATGGCACAGTGCCACCCAACGCCGAAGATGCGAACTTAGCCGAGATGATGACCAAGGCGCGTGGTAAGGTCATTCTCGTCATCAATAAAAACGATCAGATCCCGCCTGCAGAGGTGGTTGAAAAAACTGATGCGTATCGCACCCTGTTACCGGCTGAGACAGATTGGTTCTTTATTTCGGCCGATAAACAGCGTGGCACCGCAGAGCTTTACACACATATCGTTGCTAGTTTGCCCGAGGGGCCCCGCTACTATCCGGCCGATCAGATCACCCAAACGTTTACCCGTGACATCGTTGCCGAGCTGATTCGGGAACAAATTTTGCTTAATATTCGGGATGAGATCCCACACGGCACAACGGTGTTGATCGATTCATTTAACGAACAGGCAAAACCGATCCATATAAAAGCCAACATTTTTGTAGAGCGGGACAGCCACAAAGCGATTGTGATCGGAGCTGGGGGGAAAATGCTGAAACACATTGGTGCCAATGCCCGTAGAGAAATCGAAGAGTTAATTGGGGAACAGGTTTTTCTTGAAATATGGGTCAAAATTGCACCCAAGTGGCGTAAACGAGAAGGCCAGCTCAAACGATTCGGCTATTTGCCAGCAGACAAATAAGACGTACTGCGTCGGCCGTTCGGTAGCAAAATCGCCATTCCGCGCAGAAAAGAACGTACTAACGTAGAACGCCAGCGCCAGCTCGCTGGTGTGAACCAACCAATATCATGTCAAATTCTGATCAAAATAACATCAGCCGACGCCGCTTTATTACGGCCGTCGGTGCTGCATCTATTGTCTCAGGTGCGGCCGGAGCCCGCCTTGCATCTCGTCAAAATCAAAGTAGTCCAGCCGTTATTTCAGTATCGCCCGAACCAGAGTTTAACGATGCTCAATTTGACCGCCCCACGGCCGAGCCGATTATCACAAATCCGGCTGAGCTGACTCAGGCGCAAGACAAAGTGGCAAACTTAACGGCCGAAAACGATCAGCTCCGTGCAGACTATTCAGCCCTTCAGCAAGAGATGGAAACGCTCAAAGCCTCACTGTCTGGGCAAACTGATCAAGTTACCGAACTTGAAACACAGCTCGCCAGCGCCGTTAAAGGGCGTTCGGCCGCCTTAGGCTTGGTTGCACTTTATGAGCAGCTCGAAGACATCGATATTTCAGAGACCTTTAAAAGCGGGTTTACAGCGGTAGGTGAAGCGTGGGACGACTTTATCGACGATTTGCCACAAACCAGCATCAAGCTAGAAGAAATCAAAGCGGTTGTGACTGATTTTGATTCCCAAATTCCATCATTCCAAACCGCACGCGCCTGGCTCAAAACAAGGCTTGAGCTGATGCAGCGTGACAACAATCTGTTGCAAGAAGTGTTGCAAGCGATCAGCGAACCGGCCGGAACAATTTTAGACATGCTGGCCCGCTGGTTTGATGAGGTTCGCTCATGGCTACCAGCCCGGTTTTTAGAGACAGCCAACAATGTGATCGACTCATTAATGTCGCTCATGGCAGGCATTCCGCTAACGATTGATGGGACTCAAAGCAACGTCGTAGCGGCGTTAGACGGCTGGTTTGCAGACGATGACGATCCGGACAATGCAGCACCAGATACCCCCGTGATTCGCAAGCGGCTGTTTAACCCACTGGCCAATGAGACTTTGCCACAAACCATCAGCATGCTGCAAAAAACCCGTATCGCCAAGCAAAAGTATGAAGCAAATTTAGTTTCGCAGGTAACGGATAAATTTGAAAAGAGAAAGGCTGTGGAAAAATTGATCAGTGAGTTCCGCGAACGAAATGAACTGCAAAAAGCAGAACTCTAGCCGGATGTCGATCACACGGAGCCTCTACAGCAAGAAAAGTGTGACATACAAAAAGAGGGGCTTACGACTAATCTTACGGCTGCGTTTGGAATTTGTCCTAATCTAGAAGCTCTAATAACATAGGTTTGAAGTCACAAATTGCTCAGATTCTTTTTTGAATATAGAACCAAGTAATATCGGGAACTAGAGTAAAGTCTACGCTGGGGATTCTAAACCCAAGGTGTACACAATTACAGAGAACTTCTACATCTTTTGCCCTATCAGGAGTAACTTTCATGTCACAATTTTCAACAAGTTGGCCCGCACGTATCCAGTATTGGATCCTTTCAATTGGTTTGGTGCTTTTTATCTATTTAGCCCTAGTCGGATCTAATAGTTTTGCTGCAACGCAACAGCTTAGTTTGGCTCAAACATGTACAGGGTTCCCGATGAGTGCTGGAACTGAATCTGAGCTAAACACGGCTATTGGATGTTTTAACACAGCTCCGGCCGGTGAGTATGAAATCAATGTAACGGCCGATCTCACCCTCTCGGCCAATACCAAAGCGATTAACAATCCTAATGGCGCCAGCCTTATGCTCAATGGAAACAACTTCATAATTGATGGGGATGGGCAAGGGCGAATCATGACGATTCGAGGAGGTAATACAACCATCTCTCAGCTGGTCATGCAGAATGGCGCTGCTGAAAACGGAGGCGGTGTTCTTGTTGGCTCAACAGCTGTTGTAACCCTTACTCAATCAACCGTTATTAGCAACTCAGCAGATCTTGGCGGTGGCGTTTACAACAACGGCACCTTGATAATTAATGATAGTGACATTTCGGAGAATACAAGCAACCTGCGTGGGGGTGGCATTTACAATAATGATTATAATGAAGTAATCATTAGCGACAGCACCATCTCTGACAATGCTTCTCAAGGTGCCGGGGGCGGACTATTCAATGCCCCCCTGAGCGTTGTAATGCTCAAGAATAGCTTTGTGTTTGGGAACTCAGCAGCATCGGGGAGCGGAGGTGGTATTCATAACAGTAGTCGATCTAACGATAGATTTAGAGGGGGCGATTTGTCGATTGATCAAACAAGCATTTTTAACAACTCAGCGGCAAACTTTGGCGGTGGGGTTTTTAGCAGTATCGACAGCTTGCTATCAGTTACCAACAGTCAAATCTATAACAATACTGCTGACATCCATGGTGGAGGGATTTACCTCAATCAGCTTAGGAACACGATCAGTAATAGCGACATCTACAACAATTCTGCATCTGAGAATGGGGGCGGACTTTACATTAGCTTTTCTTATGAAACAACAATCGACAATAGCAACATCTATGGCAATTCAGCCGCTTTTGGCGGTGGGGTTTACAATATTTTCGCCAGTAGCCTAGTGATCAATGATAGTAGTATCTATGACAATGTTGCAGAGCAAGATGGAGGCGGGGTTAACAACCAAAGCACAGTGTTCATCAATGGCAGTACCATCTTCAGCAATTCGGCCGGTAATCAGGGAGGAGGTCTTCATAACGATCGTCAAGCAGCGGTCAAAAACAGCACATTCTCCGATAATACGGCTCTCGCAGGGGGAGGGATTGCCAGTTCCCATTTAGCGTTGGTAAGCAATAGCACCATCTTCGAAAATTCTGGAGGGGGTGTCATCGGAACAACGACACTAACCAACAGCATTATCGCAAATAGCACCAATGGAGATGATTGTTCCGCTACAGTTTCGGCCGATAGCGCAAATCTCGATAGTGATGGCTCTTGCGATGGTGCGGTTCAATCGACCAATATCAATCTGGGTCTACTACAGGATAACGGTGGCCCAACCTTAACACATGCACTGCCAGAAGGGAGTGATGCGGTTGATGCCGCCACATTTGATTCGGAAATCACGACCGACCAGCGAGGAGTCGTCCGGCCGCAAGGCTCTGCACCTGATATTGGAGCATATGAGCTTGAGGCGGAATTTGCATGCCCAACATTCCCGATTACGGTCAATTCAGAAATAGTTTTGAATATTGCGATCAGTTGCTATAACGAGGCTCCGGCCGGTGAATATACGATTGACATACAAGCAGATGTTTTGCTCACAGCCAACACGGTCCCAATTGAAAATAGTACGGCTGCTAGCCTAACGATCAACGGCAACAACCACACCATCGACGGGAGCGGGAATGGCCGTGTCTTGAATATCCAAGACAGCGATGTGACCGTTTCCGATCTCACCATTAAATCTGGGGTAGCAGACGCAATCCCGTGTTCGTTTGATACCGGCCGGTGCGGGGGCGGTGTTTTTATTGGCTCTTCCGCAACTGTGACACTCTCACTTGCCACACTTATCGACAACAGCGCAGAACGTGGGGGTGGCATTTATGCTAAGGATGGTAGCGTAACAGTGATCAGCGACAGCACAATCTCAGGAAATTCGGCCGATGAAGGTGGTGGTATCGCCAACTTTGGTTTGGGCAAGATGACAATCATCGACAGTACCATCTCAAACAACACGGCTCAAATTAATGGTGGTGGTATAAGCAACAGCTCTGGCGGAACGATGGCGGTTAGCCGAAGCACTATGAATGAAAATAGTGCTTTGAATGATGAGGGGACAGGTTTTGGTGGCGGTGTCGCAAATACAGCGAGTGATCTAACCATTCGTGAAAGTACAATCGTCGGGAATCAGGCTGATGGTGGTGCGGGGAGTTTCAATTCAGGGTCTGGCTTAATGGTAATCGAAAATAGCACATTGACAGAAAACAGTGCACCGTTTGGCAGCACCCTGCTCAACTTCGATGGATCTATGATAACGATCCGTAGCAGCACGATTGCAGGGAATCGGACAGATGAAGGTGAGGTGCGTGCTATCTATAACTTTAGTGGGAACGCTGTGACGCTCATCAATACGCTGGTTGCAGATAACTGCACCGGCGTCAGCGCAAATGGAAATAACATTGATACAGACGGAAGCTGCGGCAATGCAACCACAAAATCATTAGCTGAGATTAATTTGGGGTCGTTAAAAGATAACGGAGGCGCAACTGAAACAATGGCTCTGCTTTCAGGTAGTGCAGCGGTTGACGCAGCAGCACTCGACCCGAATATCGCCTTTGATCAACGGGGGGCTTCCCGGCCGCAAGGTGCTGCACCTGACGTTGGGGCGTACGAAACGACTTGTGCCTCGTTCCCTGTTAATGTCAGCAACGAGACGGAACTGAACCAGGCGATCGACTGTTTTAACATCGAAGAGTCTGGCGATTTTGAGATCCGTCTCACTGCGAATATCTTGTTGACAGCCAGCACCAATCCAATTAACAACGGCACGGCCGCAGAACTGATCATCGTCGGCAATAACCTCACAGTGGATGGAGACGAAAAAGGACGCATTTTCAACGTCCAAGACGGTAATGTAACCATCTCAGAGCTTACGATTCAACGAGGACAAGAGGAAAATGGTGGCGGTGTTTTTGTTAACTCGCTAGCCGATGTTACCTTTATACGTGCCAAACTCATCAACAACTCGGCGTCTAATAATGGTGCTGCCATCTTTAGCAGGGGAATGATCACCATTGACCAGAGTACGATAGCTGAAAATGAAGCCAGGAATGGAGGAGGCGTATATAACGAAACGAACGGTAATGCTCTAATTCGCAATAGCACATTTTATGGCAATGTCGCATCGGTTGGATTCGGTGGTGGTATCTATAATGCTGGTGGTGATGCGGAAATTAGCAATAGCACGATCTCTGGCAATTTTGCCGAAAATGATGGCGGTGGAGTTTATAACAGCAGCAATTTCTTTGTTATGACCAATAGCACTGTTGTCGAAAATATTGCTGATTATTCGATCGGTGGGCTTGGCGACGATAGAGAAAGCTTGAAGTCTATTTCCAACAGTATTGTTGCAAACAATACAAATGGCCCAGGGTGTACAAATGAAGTTATTGGGGACTGCGCAGGAAGGTTTGAGAGACCCAATCTAATGCTGGGGCCGCTGCAGAATAATGGTGGGCCGACGCTAACCCACGCGCTGCTCCCAGGAAGCTCTGCGATTGATGCCGGTAACAACGCCATCTGTGCGGCCGACCCTATTAACAATCTCGATCAACGAGGGGTTATTCGCCCTCAAGGGGCTGCTTGCGACTTAGGTGCATTTGAATTTTCCGAAGACGGTCAACCCAACACGGCCGAGATTACGATTGTGGTCGATACAACACCGTTTACCAATCGGACCAACTTTCAATTCTTTGGAGATTTAGGCGTTTTCCGCTTGGACAATGCTGGTGGTGATGACGGTGACCCATATACCAATAGTCAAACTTTTGAGGTCCCCTCAGGCACATACAAAGTCACTGAACAAGAGTTTAGCCGTTGGAACCTTTTAGACCTCACCTGTAACACCGACAATGTGGTAATAGAGCTCGACAAGATGCGAATGTCGTTGACGGTGAATGCTGGCGACAGTGTAACTTGTACATTCCTCAATGAGCGGGCCGCATTTATCAATGCACGAAAGGTCGACGATCAAAATGGCAACAGCAATTACAACACCGGCGAACCATTTCTACCAGGATGGACGATTGAGGTTTACGACAGCAACAGGACACTCGTTGATAGTCAAGCCACGAATAGAGAGGGGCGTGTCTCATTTAAGGTTTTGGCCGGAGATTATACCGTTTGTGAAGTTGAACAGGATTATTGGACAGCGACCCGGCCGGTTATACATCCGACATTTAATCAACCTTGTTACGAGGTGTCGGTTGCTCCACGCCAAGTTGGCTGGATGCGCTTTTTCAATACCCAACAGCCACCGGCCGGTCGAACATTATTTGTAGAAGATACAAACGATGTGATGTACACATGGTTACCAGAGTCGAATGATATAGATCCCGGTTCAAAGCCAGCGATGCTTGACCCATTTGATGCCGTCTACAGAATTTACCTGCCGTATATCGGCCGATAAGCGAATAAGTTTAAAAGGCTCTGGCTAAGACTAGATCGACAAACAAAGGTCTAGTCTTAGCGGGCAGATAATTGAAGACAAGAAATAATCTAATCGATTTTGACAAGTAAAAAGCCGTCGACAAGCTGGCTCCCTCTCGGTAAAAAGCTGATTTCGGCCGCACGATGATTGATCTTTGGAAGTCGTTTCTTTCCGGGAATAGATAATAGACTACGGCCAATTGGCAATTGAAAATTATGCGAAAGAATTAGTAGTCTTATACTTGATAGGGGGAACTACAGTCGGCCGATCACCATCAAAATGATGGACAGCAAAACAGCCACAAACAATAGGCCAAGCACTAAACGCATCATCCAGCGGTAAATCGGGGCGCCGGTGCTAATGTGAGTTTCGTTGGGATGATGCCCATTCTGCTTATCGTTCAGCGTATCAACCGAAATCGGTTTTGGCTTGGCCATTTGCGGAGCAACACCATTACGGGTGGGTCGGGACTGTGCTTGCATTTTAACCGTTGCTCCAAAATTATTAGCCTCGTTCATGCGATTAGGTGGCAACATGTCTTGAGTAACTTTGGGCATCGAGCGAATCGTGACGGGGGCAACAGAGTTGCTTTTAATTGACTCCCCCACTAAGGTGATATTCTCTGGCTCTGGCCCAGTATATTTCCTTCGAATCGTCTCTAACGTGGGGGGAGGGATCGGCATCATCCGGTTGGGCTTAAAGCTTTTAGCAGGTTTAAACAGGATCACCGAGATGTTGTCTCGGCCGCCAGCCTCGTTCGCTTTGTCAATCAGCTCAACAACTACGTCTGATACTTCAGCTTCTTCCTGCTCGATCGATAGTTTTATGTCGTAATCGCTGATCATGTCAGACAAGCCATCTGAACAAACTAAAATCGCATCATTTTTACGCAACGGCATCCCTTGCCAAAAGTGCAGTCCCTCGGCCGAAATCATCACATGATCAACTTCCACCGATTGCATCGTTCCCAAAGACCGGCGAATAATATTGCGGTTGGGGTGGCTACGGGCTTCTTCGACACTAATAATCCCCGCCTGCAACGCCTCTTGAACCCAGCTATGATCATTGGTCAACTGATAAAGTGTTCCATCTCGAAATAGATAAATTCGACTATCACCGATATGGGTTGTGAAAAGCAGCCCTTCTAAAATGACAACAACTGCAATTGTCGTCGCCATCCCTTTTAGTTCAGAATGTTCTTCGGCTTCATCAAGTACGGCACGGTTAGCAAGTGTGACAGCTTTTTCAAAATGGTCCCCCACATCTTCAATCGTGATCGAGTCGATCGCTTCAAAATAAGCTAGGATTGAATCGGTTGCGACTTGACTGGCTTTCTCCCCGGCCGTTTGCCCCCCCACACCGTCAGCAACAACTCCAAGGTGCAAAATTTCAGGCTGCTCACCATCTCCCCCTCCGGTATCATAAGCGGCAAACGCAACGAAATCTTCGTTGTTTTTGCCTACCATACCGGCGTGGGTACCGTAGCTAACCATAAAATCTGAAACTGCATTGTTGCTGAGTTGTTTCATATTTTTGGAACCTTCTAATAAATCCCTTCTTTAGTCTACTTTTCCTTTTCAATTATAGCTAGAAAAATGCCGTAAAGGTTGAGATAAATTTTGAACTGGCGAATTGAGAAACGACCAACGCTCTTACGTACAGAAACATCTATTCTACAAGCGTAAATCAAAGAAGACTACTATTGCTATTTATATTATTTTTATTTCAGAATATTGAGTAGCATTGACCTTAAAAAAGGTAATAGGCACGACTTTTTTTCATCCAATTAGCGGTGTGATTCAACAATATAGCAAGATATGATAGTCTATTACCATCCAAAAAAAATAATCTAGAAGACACTTTCGGCTTTTTTATGTGCATTTCGGCTACCTATAAGCATTGAAAGCTATCGTATTTCAGGGGACCCGATCCTAAATCCTTTAATTTGTAGAAATTGGTTTAAATCCTAAAAATCCATGAGGGTTTTTTCTAGTTTACCGATTCCCGTTCTTTCTGACGTATAATTGTGTGATGGAATCTGACGAGGACTTTTTTGATATGAACGCTACTTATCAGCAAGCAAACCCAACTGTCGAAATGAACCCCTATAACCCAAGAGAATTTCCCGTTCTCATCGTAATATCTGGCCCGTCCGGCGTCGGTAAAGACACGGTTGTGCGTGAAATTCTTCAGAAACGGGAAGATTTCCACTTTGTTGTGACTGCAACCGACCGCCCAGCACGTGTTGATGAAGTAGATGGGGTTGATTACTTTTTCCTGACAACTGAAAAATTTGAAGAGATGATCGAAGAGGGTGAGTTTCTAGAACATGCCGTTGTGCATGATTGCTACAAGGGGGTGCCAAAGTGGCAAATTCGCGAAGCGCTAAATAGTGATCAAGATGTAATCATGCGCGTTGACCCTCAGGGCGCCGCAACATTAAAAGCAATAATCCCAGAAGCGACGTTTATCTTTTTGCTAGCTGAATCAGAGTATGAGCTTTCTGAACGATTAAAAGCACGTAACAGTGAAACGGCCGAATCTTTTGAATTGCGCATGGCCATCACCAGACAAGAGCTAACCCGAATTCATGAATTTGATTATTGTGTGGTTAATCGATCCGGCCGAGTAGAAGAAACGGCCGAGCAGATTTTGGCCATTGTGACAGCTGAACGATGCCGCGTTAATCGCCCCCCGATCATATTATAAACGTCAGTGCTCATGGATTTTTCCAAGACAAAAGACTAAGCTACGACGAAAAGCACAATCAAAAATTGTGCTTTTTTTATTTGGCACAAACACATGATTTAAAGATTAGGCTTTCAGGGCTAAGCATCCTCAAAAAATCTTTAGGCAAACATAGGACGATAGAATGGGACAACTTGTTAATGGCAAATGGGTAACCGATCAGATTGTGGTCAAAGAAAAAGATGGTCGCTTTAGAAGAAAAGCGATGGCTTTCCGAAATTGGATCAAAGCCGACGGCTCAACACCGTTTACGCCAGATGCAAATCGCTACCATTTGTACGTTGCCAATGCATGTCCTTGGGCCCATCGGGCGATGATTTTTCGCAAACTACGCGGCCTAGAGAAATCGATTTCAATCTCGATTGTTGACACCCTTATGTTCGACAACGGCTGGCGCTTTCGCGAGGGAGAAGGGTACATCCCCGATGTCATTAATCACAAAGATTTTCTGTACGAAGTGTACGTCACGGCTGATCCTGAGTTTACCGGCCGAGTCACGGTCCCGGTCTTGTGGGACAAGTGGAACAACACGATTGTAAATAACGAGTCGTCAGAAATTATTCGTATGCTCAACAGTGAGTTCCACGCCATTGCGACCGATGGGATTGATTATTATCCTGACCATCTGGCGGCCGACATCGACACGATAAACGAGCGGATTTACCATACGGTTAATAACGGTGTTTACAAATGTGGCTTTGCACGCAGCCAAGAAGCCTATGAAGAATCGGCCGTTGCTATGTTTGAAACACTTGACTATTTAGAAGAAAGACTCAGCCAACAGCGGTACCTTATAGATGAGCAAATCACAGAAGCTGATTGGCGACTGTTTACAACTTTGGTACGCTTTGACCCTGTCTATGTTGGTCATTTTAAATGCAATCTAAAACGAATTGCAGATTATCCAAATTTGAGCAACTACTTGCGGGACTTGTATCAACAGCCTGGCATTGCGCAAACGGTCGATTTAGTGCAGATCAAAGAGCACTATTATCGCAGCCACGAGAGCATCAATCCCAGCCGGGTTGTGCCGCTTGGCCCCAAGGTTGATTACGCACAGCCACATGACAGGGACCGCTTTTAATTATCAACCGACTTCTTCCCTATTAGGAGACACAATTTATGAATAAAAAACGATTTTTAGCCTTCACATCCCTACTTTTGGCCCTGCTTATCTTTGCGGCCGTTTCTGCATCTGATAACGATGGGCAGGATGATAAAAAACCGCCGAAACATAACCCCGACACACGGATTGTAGGTGGCACCATTGCCGACACCAACGAGTATCCTTGGCAGGTAGCGCTTGTTAACTCTGGGTCAACCAACCCGAGAGCCGGGCAATTCTGCGGAGGGAGTTTAATCGCACCGGGTTGGGTCTTATCGGCCGCTCACTGTTTCTTCTACAGAGACGGGACACAAGTCCCTGCATCTGAAATTGATGTCGTCTTGGGGGTTAACCAGTTATCAAGCGGCCCTACGGCCGGTGGGCAAGGGCAACGGCGTAGCTTGGCGCAAATTATTGTCCATCCAAGCTATAACGATATCACCAGCGACAATGACATCGCCCTGCTACGCCTAGCAACTCCTGCAACGCTTAGCTGTTCGGTTAACGTCATCGACCCGGCCACAGCGGCCGATGCAGCTCGATTTGCACCAGGTGCAATCGCAATTATTACCGGCTGGGGTGACATCACTCAAGGGGCGAACGCCGGTTCAGATGATTTACGTGAAGTCGCGGTTCCTATCGTTTCAAACGCAACCTGTAACGCAAGCTCTTCATACAATGGTCAGGTCACAAATAACATGATTTGTGCGGGTCAAGCCATCGGCGGCCGTGATTCTTGCCAAGGGGACAGTGGAGGCCCGCTGGTCGTCTCCAACGGCATCGGAGGCTTTATTCAAGCTGGAGTGGTTAGCTGGGGGAACGGTTGCGCGGCTCCAAACTTCTACGGTGTCTATTCTCGAGTTGAAAATTATGAAGCTTGGATCGAATCGAATATCAACGGCAACCGATCAGGGGCGGGGGTTCCATTAGCCCCTTCAATCAGTCTATCCCAAATCGCAACAGAGCTATTCATGCCATATGCTGCAAACGAAACCCACTCTGGGCACACGTGTGTTGCTGGCAGTGTCGATTTACCTGATCCAAATCCACCAACCCCCACACCTCTGCCGGGTGAAGGCGGACCAGATTCAAATGATATTTCAGATGCAATCCCGATTATCCCAGATCAATTGGTGACTGGCGTTGTGCGTAACCCGGGTGACCGAGACGATGTCTTTGCGATATCACTGGCAAGTGGGCAAACGGTTGATATTACGCTTAACGGCTCAGGTGGGGATGCAGACCTCTACCTCTATCCACCCGGAACCGCAACGGTTAACAGCAACGACTACGTTCAGTTTTCACAAAATTCCGGCACGGCTGAAACCATTGAGTGGACCATTACCCAAACGGGCGTATGGTACGTAGACGTGTATGCTTATTCTGGGGCAATCAGCTATGAGCTAGTTGTTCGAGTTCGGTAGGATTGCATGGGTAAAATCGCTTTAATCACTGGGGCAGGATCGGGAATCGGCCGATCCTGCGCCTTAAAACTGTTGGCCAATGGCTACAGCGTTGTGCTAAACGGCCGTCGTGAAGAGCCGCTGCAAAAAACAAAAGAGTTGGCGGGAGAGTTTGGGGCAAACGCCCTAATCGCTCCGGCCGACGTTAGCAAGCCGGATCAGGTTAAAGCGATGTTTGAGGCATGTGAAAAAACGTACGGCCGTTTAGACCTGCTGTTTAACAATGCCGGCCGTGGTGCATGGTCGGTGCCGATGGAAGAGTTGGCGTTTGAAGATTGGCAAGCGGTGGTTGACGTCAACTTAACGGGTGCGTTTTTGTGTACCCAACAGGCGTTTCGCATCATGAAAAAGCAGTCGCCCCAAGGGGGGCGAATTATCAACAACGGGTCGATTTCGGCCGAGGCCCCACGCCCCAATTCAGCCCCCTACACCGCAACCAAACATGCGATCACCGGGCTAACCAAGTCAACGTCGCTCGACGGCCGCGGCTTTAATATCGCCTGTGGGCAGCTGGATATCGGCAATGCCGCTACCGAAATGACAGCCAAAATGTCAGAAGGGGTTTTACAGGCAAACGGCACAACTCAGGTTGAGCCCCGCATGGATGTAGAGCATGTCGCCGACGCACTGCTTTACATGGCCAATTTGCCTCTTACAGCCAATGTTCAGTTCATGACGGTGATGGCGACCGAAATGCCCTTGGTCGGCCGAGGATAGCCAGCGGGTGCAATAACAGAATCAAATCCAAAGTAAACGCAACATAAACGACTAACCCCTTTGGCCCCTGACGTGGGACTAAGGTTGCCTTCAAATCTCTCCCCTCATTCAATACACTTTAGCCTGAAATTTTCTGCGAAACAGGTATGTATGAACCCAAAGGATGACGGGCCAACCCATCCACATCAGACAAATAAGACGGTTGCGGAACTTCAAGCAAGGATTGAGGCACTTGAGGCTGAATTAAAATCGGCTCAACAAAACTCAATAAAATCCCATGGCTACAAAGTTGTCGCAACCCATACCTCAAATTCAGTTTTGATTGTTGATCCCGAGGGGGTGGCGCAGTGGGTAAACCCTAGCTTTGAAAAGCTATCCGGCCGTTTGGCTCAAGAAATTATCGGCAAGCCCACTGAAAAGTTCTTGGTAGGGGCAGAGACAAATTTAGAAACCATCAAAGATATTTTTGAACAGATGCGGGCCAAACAGAGCTTTACGTATGAAGTAGTCCATTACAACAGCCAAAACGAACCGTACCAAATCATCACCAACGGAGAGCCGATCCTTTGTGAGGATGGATCATTGCTTGGCTACGCGATGATTGAAACGGATATCACCTTGCTTAAGGTGATGGAAGAAGCATTGACCAATGCGTATAAATCGGCCGAAGAAAAAGAGGCAGCCAAGAGAAACCTTTTAGCCAACCTGAGCCATGAATTCCGGACTCCCTTAAATGGCATACTCGGGCTTGGTCAGCTGTTGCTATCAACTACATTAGACGAAGAGCAGGCAGATTACACCCAAACGATTTTAGAATCTGCAGATGTGCTAAGTGGTTTAATCGAAAAGCTGCTTTCAATGACACCCAGCTCACAGCCTGAACCTACAACCTTAGAAAGAATTGACCTGCGTAAAATGCTATCCGCAAAAGTATGCCAGCATGAGCAAGAGAGCCAAAATAAAGATATCCAATTTGCACTCGAAATTGCAGAAAATGTCCCGGCCGAAATTGAGCTCCCTTGGATGCAAACCTATAAGATTCTCAACTTTATCTGCGAAAATGCGGTCAAATTCACAGATGCTGGGCAAATCTTATTAAATGTAGAGCTGAAGGAAGAAAATTCTTTAAGCTTCACAATTTCAGACAGCGGGATCGGCATTCACCCAGATGCGCTCCCCCTTATTTTTGATGAATATTATCAAGTGGATGAAAGTCATACCCGTGCGCATGGTGGTATTGGATTAGGGCTCTCATTAGCAAAAAAGATAGCATCAAACATAGGCGCAACGATCTCTGTCGAGTCTACCTTTGGACATGGATGCACGTTCACCTTGTGTGTCCCCATCAGTTCAGAACCTGTTGGGGGTTAACCTAACGAGCTGGCAGATTGAGCCTCAGCAAACGCTTTAAACGCATTCATCTGTTTCAGCGTCTCTTTTTTAAACATCCCGGGCAAAAAGAAGGTCATTATCCGCATGAATCCGGTACATTTAAACTCTGTATCGGTCACATACTTGGTTTGATTTCCTTCTTCATAAAAATAGTTTTCGTGCCGGTTCCAAACCCCCTTGGTTTCGTAAATAGCAATAAACTCATCCGGCAGATTGCGGTTTTCAATCGTCTCGGTCAGCTCCATTTTCCGGCCGTTTGTATCGTATTTTAAGAGCGACACCATCCCGGCTTTGCCATATTCACCACTTTGATGTTCCATCGAAACAAAGCCTTCTTGCCATTTTGGTAGGCTCTCAGGATCATCAAAAATCGCGACAACCGTATCTCGTGGCAAATCAATTATTACTTCTGTTTGGTATTTCATTTTTCCTCCAGCAGGTCACACATCCGGCCTAACCGGCCGACGTTCAGCGTTATGCACCCACTGCTGGCATTATAATCAGAAATCCCAAAGCCGAAAAGATAGCAGGCAGCCCAAGTGTTTCTAAATTTAAGCCTGTTGTAGCTCAAACACAGTTACTTCCGGCCGTACGTTAAAGCGTAAGCGGTATAAATGACCCAAACCGCGATTGATATACAGCTGACGCCCATCCTCTAAATCAATCTCACCGGCCGAATAGCGATAGTTGCGCACGGGCAAAACGGGGGCTGGCAAAAACGGCGGCTTGACTTGCCCGCCGTGCGTATGTCCGGCCAAAATCCACCCCTGATAGTCGCGCCAGCCGTCTGCGTCAGCCCCATCAGGGTTGTGGCACAGCATAATGGCAGGATCTTGGGGACTAATCTTTGACGTAACAAGCTGCGGATTAAATCGAGGCGACCAAAAGTCTTCCATCCCCCCAATAACCAATCCAGAAAAATCCTCAACCTCGTTTAGTAAAACACGAATACCCCGATCTTCCAGGATCCCAGCGAGTTTGTCTGCCACCTCAAGCTCTTGCCACCGATGCCCATAATCATGATTGCCCAAAGATGCGACCGTTCCCAGTTTGCCTCGCGGTGCATGCGGCATAAGTTCGGCCACGTCTGCATACGATTTGTCATCAAACGAGACAAAATCGCCGGTATAAACAACGTAATCAGGCTCCAATGCGGCCGCTTGCGCAAACGATTCGAGTATAAAGTTGCTCGATACGCGTCGGCCGATGTGAATGTCCGAAAACTGCATCAAGGTTTTACCCACAAGGTTAGAGGGTAAATTGCGCACAGGCATCGGAATAACCGGATATTCGACCCAATGTGGCTCAATCCCAATGCTGTAGCCCGCCATGGGCACAGATGTTATCGCGGCCGCAGCTACGGCTCGCTGTAAAAATTGACGACGTGTTATTTTCATAGGTGTTTGGTTTAGGTTTGCAAAGACAGGCTTGAAGTGGTTTTGGATCATTTTATCCAACCTGTAGGGTGATTGTTATCAATCTTTGCTCCCAATGAAAGCACTTGAGTGCGTGTGTCGCTTCGCTTACGCGCAGAACTTCGTTCTGCATAGTTGGTCAGTTGCCAGTTGCCAGTTGCCAGTTGCCAGTTGCCAGTAAAATCCTAAGCATTGTGTCATGATCGTCAAACTGATCACTGGTCACTGAATACTGATCACTCCCTACTCATCCCCCAGTCGGCCGTTGTAAACCAGAGCGCCACTGCTACCAAAATCACGAAACACATCGCAGGCCTCATCTCGCAACAGCCCTTCGGTGACACTGATGCCGCGCTTCTCAAGCTCTGCTTTCCAATCTGGGTGCACCGGCCCCTCATCAAATCCGGTCAGCTTTTCAACATCCTCACCCGTTCCGGCCACAACCACATCTCGCACCCCGGACCACGGAATCGAGCCAAAACACATCGCACACGGCCGGGCATTCACAATCAGCTGATACTCCGGCATACCAGCCCCGCCTAAGTCCCACGCGCCAAGTATTTTCTGCGCCAGTGACAGGGTCACAATCTCGGCATGGGCCGATGAGCAGTTAGACGGAACTACACGATTCACACCGATCACGACAAGACGGCCGCTCTCTTTTTCAAACACCCCGGCCGCAAACGGGCCGCCCGTCCCTTTTTCAAAGTTCAGGCGTGAAAAACGGATCACTTCCCGCATCCGATCTTCAAGGTTGGGGATGGCGTCTGGCAGGTTTTGCAGTTCAGCTGTTGCCCAATCGGGCATGGTGATTTCAAAATTCATATTGTTTTCTGTAGAGGTCGAAGGGATCAGGAAAACGTTCATTCTACGGAGCCAAATTGATTCCGACCCCTTCGCCCCCTACACTCGTTTACCCCACCTAATTTTTAGCGGGTAATTGCCCCTTAGCGGGTGATAGTCCCTTCAATGTACCCATGCGGTTCATCGGCCGGGGCAAAAATGTCATTGTTGTTCTCGATCCCAAAACGATCCAGATTAAACATAAAGTGATGCACATTTGGCATCAACATGCTGATCTCATCGATTTCCGGCACAAGGGCCAACGCCGCGTTCCCCATCTCGTGCATCGTGTGCTGTACAGATTCACTTTCATGGTTGGCAAACACATTCAAAATTTTTGTGCGGATCGCTTCAGCCGCGCCGTTAAAGTCGGCCGTGTGTGAGTTAAAGGTCCATTCGGCCGCCAGCGTCGTCGCCATGATTCGGTCCCGCTCTTCTGGTAAAACGGTCCACTCATCTTTCATAAAACCGACAAAAGCAGAGCCGGTTGTTTTTAGGATGGGCAGATCTTTTAGCCCCCCTTTAAGCGTAACCCCACCCCGTGTGTGCAACACATCGGCCGTACGCATTTCGCTCGCCCCACCGGTAAACGCATGATGATGCGGCTGCCCATCAAACACCATTCGGGTCCATTTCTTTTCAGAAACCTTGACCGATGCCGACGTTGCATGTGGAACCCGGTTCATATAATGAGCAGCCAGGTCCAATCCAAACTGTTCAATCGACTCGAGTGGATGATCTTTAGCCAGAGCATAAACTGTGTTTTTGATCGTGTCAGTGGGCAGGACGCTGGCATTGTCACCTTTGGTATAGGCTTCATCAAAGGCCCCTTTTAGCACCACATCGACGCTAATTTCAGTAAAGTCGTGTCGGTCATCGTAACGAGTAATTTTTGAGAGGCGAACTTTGTGTTTGCCGTATCCGTTTGAGCTGAGTGTTGTCATTTAATTTCAGAAGACCAGACTCGTTATAAAAACCAGTCTGGTCTAAAAGGTTTAACTTCCGCGATAGGTTGAGTAGCCGAATGGGCTTAGTAAGAGCGGCACATGGTAGTGCTGGTCTGTATTTTCAATTTCAAAGATGACCGGCACATACGGGTAGAAGGTATCAAATCCGGCCGTTCGGCAGTACCGTTCCGTCATAAAGGTCATTTTGTAGGTGCCAGGTTCCAACGAGCCTTCAGCCAGCAAATTGGCTACCCGGCCGTCAGCGTTGGTGATGCCGCTGGCTAAGACCTGCCAATCGTCACCAGCCAGCTTTTCGAGCGTAATTTGAATGCCTGAGGCTGGTTTGCCCAAGGCGGTATCTAGTACATGTGTGGTAATTGGACTCATTTTTCTCCAATAAATTAATTACTGTAAAAAGTAATTACGTCTTCGTGATCGACTTTACAAACCCACTTTTTGGATTCTGTGGTTGCATACATTGCGAGGCCTACACTCCAGGCAAATGAATCCCAATAAGTTACAAAAATTTTCCAATCAATTTTTGCAACCATATTGTCATAGCAAAGCAAAACTGTTTCCCCGAACGGTACTTGTCTTTGATAAAGCCAATCCCTTACTTCTTGAACCTTTTCGTCTTCATTCCATTTATCGTACAAACAGGTTGAAACTTCATTTTTATAGTTCGATAAATCCGGCCTAGAAAAATTTAGAGATGAATTGAAAAGTAATTTATTGATCTCTCTTGCTGGCTGATTTTTAATCAATGAGATCCTTGCGGCATGGTTTCGGTGCAATGGGAGTTCATCATCATCAAAAGTAAAAAATCCCTGCTCTTTTTCTGATAGCTGATCCCAAGGAATAAATTGCTCTTTATATTTTGAAATGTCTATCATCAGAAAACTTCGGATGCCATATCAGCAAGTAATTTATCGAGCCGGAGACCCATGATCTTTTCTTGTTCACCGGCCGCGATTTTGATTTCATCGGCCGGATCATTGGGTAGTCTAGCCTCCAGCAAGTCTAACATTTCTTGCGCACTTTTACCTGTGGCACACA